>JACCVN010000359.1 GCA_013698165.1 Parachlamydiaceae bacterium
AAACCACGGGAGCTTTCACGCTAGAAATAGTCGAAAATTCTACCTTGACAGCGTACTAGGCTCACAGGGCTATTTAAACTACATTAAGCAATTTATAATGATTACACCATAAAAGCATTAGGATCAAAAAATGGGGAATCCTAAGTATTTGATATTAGGCATTTTAGTACTACTGTCAACGGCCTATTTTTTCTTTGAATTTGAGCAGGGAACAACTACGCATGTCTTGGACAAAACTCCGATTGAAACGACAAATCCGCAATGGCAACATGTCGTCGATTATGCTCGCGAGCATTTACCTTTGGAAGGGAAACTGTTGGTAAACTCAAAAGGATTTGGCTATCTGACAGTTGATGACGGTTATGTCCAACAGCTTTTTCCAATGCTTGGGTTAAAAGAACAAGGATATCGACCACCTCCTTATTACCGTCGATCCGGTTCCCCAGGAGCACATATCAGCGTATTTTACGTCAATGAATACATTTCACCGACTGAGGTCGGTCAAACATTCCATTTTGAGTTAAAACAAATATCAATTGTTAAAACCAGAAATGCAAAGTTTGTTGTCTTACAGGTTCAATCACCTGAATTGGAAAAGCTCAGAGAAAAATATGGGTTAACACCTAAGTTATTAGGACACGATTTCCATATATCACTGGGGAAAAAAGAGTATCACCACAATCGGCAGTAATTAAGCCTCCAATAATTCCAAAACGTAGCTCGACATTCCAATCATGTATTTAACTTAGTCTTTTTTGTGCCTGGAAGCCAATGTATTGAGGTGAATCGAGTATGAAGTAAAAGAGAATAACCCTTTGCGCTCGCGTAGTCCGACTTAAAAAAAGATTAAGTGAAAAGCATGATTCGAATGCCGAGTTTGGGGCATGGTTCACACCACTTTGAATGTCGAATTCTATTGTTCCATATTTTATTCTGTTCCATATATATGGAACAGTGTACAATCTGGAACAGGAGGGCGTAATCATGAAAGGACAATTTTTGGTATCCGCATTTAGTAAGCCAAATATGGGGCGTAATATTTATGCAGATAAATCTTCACTCGTTTTAAATTGGATTCTAATGCAAGGAGTTGAAAAAGAAGATTTCTCTTTAAGAGAAGTCGCCGTGGCTACTGGAATTGGGTTGGGAACTGTTCATAGAGTGTTTGAACATTTAATCTTAAAGGGTTACTTGCAAGCAATTGGCATCAGAACCAATAAGAAATTCGCTGTTAAAAAGGCTTCTGAATTACTCTTTGAATGGATTGGAAAATACAACATCGTGGAGAAATGTAAATTTTACTCCTATAGCTCGGGATTCATAAGTAGAGAGCAAATTATAGAAGCGTTGATACTGTCTGGTTTACAAGAAAAAGTTGTTTTAGCTCTTCATTCTTCTGCAGAGGCGCAAAGACTCAAAAATACAAATTTACAACAACTAGAACTCTATATGGTGGAACCCGGCGTAAGGCAAAAGTTAGAGAGGACTCTTAAGCTATCTCCAAAAGAAAGAGGATATGAGGTTTTATTAATCGAACCTTACTACAAAGCTTTTCTCAAACAGAGCGTATCCTTACAAGTTATCGATTCAGAAAATTATTTATTTCATACATCGGAACTCCTTACCTTCCTTGATCTTTATCATTTCCCATTACGTGGAATAGAACAAGCTGAATTCATGGCTCATAAAAACTCTAAGCTTAAGCGAATCTATAAGAGAGGCACAAAAAATGGCTGATTCCCGACAAGAAGATTTGGTGATTCACGAATTTTTAAAATCTATAGGTCCTTGGAGCGACTACATCGTCATCGGCGGGGGGTACGCCTTAATCATCTACAAACTTTATTTGGCAATTGTTGCGGAAAGCCACCCGCAAGTACCCGTGATATAGATTCATTAATTAGCCGCAAGGTTCCAAAGATAGCTGAAAAAAGCATTGCAGAATACCTTGCGGAATCGGGCTATAGACAATGCATGAATCTACACATATGGCTAGATACTGCCACACCAAGTGACTGGATATATTTAGAGAGTCAGGACCCTTATGGTATTTTGAATGCAGATTCTTTTAAAGATATAGTCCAAGGAATGGTTGACAAAGGCATTCAGTGAAATGTCATTGACATAATCATGGTTCCGATTGTGCCATCCAGCATAAAAGTCAGTGAACTATATTGCATTCTTTTTCAAATAGAGCCTGAATGGCATCACAGGTAATCCTTGAGCGGTCTATTTTTCGGTCTTTTCTTAGCCGGAGGATGTAAAGTTCTGTAAAAGCGTGAGAACAAAACATCAATACAGATGATCCCACATTGCTACTGGTCAAAAACCTATACAGAGAAGAGACTTAAAGAGGTTGTGACTTATGCAAAAGCTAGATCTCAAAAGGAAGATATTAGAAATTTAGGTGGATGGATCCAAACAATTCTTAAGACTAATCAAGCTGTAATTGATGATAAGTGGGATGTAAATCAAAATATTTTAAAGCAGTTTTTAAATTTGAACCAATGGAATGCATTAAAAGTTTATGAGAAATACATTAAAGACTCAATAACAGGGGATGATTTGTCACTTACCATGAATCCAGAAGAATTTAAGAGATCATTAGGAGCCCTTTATGAGAAAAGTCAGCTGTACGGATGGACATGTTAAGTGACAATGCCTTATAATAAATAGGAAATTGAGGAAATTTTAAATTTGCAAAAAAAGGGCTCCCGGACATTGCCTTATTAGATCATTTTTAAGTAAGAGGAAGTTTCTACTTTGCGCTTACATTTATACTAGAATTCTTCCATAAAAAATAATAAATGTTTTATAATATAATAAATAATGCTCTTTAAAATGGGGGATTCAACATGCAAATCAACCAACAGCCTAACGACTATTTATATTTTGTTATTGAGGATGATAACAATAAAGTCAGAGGGCATGTAATTGGGGTGCAACATTGGGTGGAACCCAAAGATAAAGACTTTAATCCTCGTATACTTGACGCTATTGAACGTTCTGCTCGAATGATATTAGAAATTCCTCCCGATTCAAAAGAGCCGCTTCTCCCTTCAAAAGTAGATTCAAAAAAATATAAAAATATTATATCTGATACGTTAGAAAATCTCAAAATGGTGTCAAAAAAAGAAGAATCTCAAGAAATTGACACCTCGAATATAGAAATCGAGAAATTACTTAGTGAAATTGAAGAAGAATGTTTAAAATCAGCGGGTAAAAATCAAGATAATGAACAAATAAAAAGTGTGGGCTATGAAAAAGTAAAAGATATTTTGCCTAAGATATCATCTATTGAAGAAAAACTTATGTTTTTGAAGACAATTAAAGACAAGATTTTTGATTTTAATTTAGTCTCAATTGAGAGAAATATAAATAAAAAGGTTGAACATAAAATAATCGAACATCTAGAAATTGAGGATTTGAATAAAAAAATATTTTCAGCTAAAATTAAATTAAATCTAAGACACATTAAAGAAAATGTGTCAGACAAAGATTATCAAAACATTTTAGAACAATTAAATCAGATGGAACTGCAGCAAGAGAAAATTAATTTCTTAATGCAGCAGAAAGAAGAATTTAAAATAGCTAATAAGGGCTCACCTTTAACCTATCAGGAAGAACAGTTATTGAATGAATCTCTCTATAGAGCATGGGTTGATGGAGATGTAGAGAATTTAAAAACTTTAATAAATAGGTCATTTGAAATCTTCAAAGAAGAGCCTGAATTTCAAGAAATACATCAGCCAAGGGATAAACAAATGGCTGAACGTATCATTAATGTCATATGTACAGCAAAGAAGGAAAACACTGAAGCAGCATTTATGATGGGATGTGGCCATCTTCTTTATACAAATCATGATACAAATCGCATAAACATTATTGATCACCTAAATGAGCATTTTAAGACAGACCTTAAAGGCTGGTCTATACGACAAATAACTAAGAATGATGTCGTTCCAATGAAATAAAATTGCATATCAACCCAATATGCTCAGTCCCTAATTAATAGTTTTATTTCTTCCATATATTCATTCAAAATGGAAAATTATCATAGCGTATAAAAAAGTTTCTTTGCTTTTTGTTGTACATATTCTGCCGAAAGAAATGTGTCTGGCAGATCACTGCCTCTTTTTTGTTGTTGCTCTTGTAACTTTTCTGTGCATTGCGGATCTTGCATATAAATTTTTTTATAGGAAAGTTGTGAAGGCCTATAATCAAGATTAAATCCTTTTGATGCGGTCATAATTTCATTAGTAAGAATGGTCGTTAGCATCTATCATCCAACCTAAGCAACAAAGTCTAGCTTTTTCCATTTCTTCAAAATTATTTATGCCTAAATAATTACATAGCTGTAAAATACGATCCGTTGTCCCAGAAATGCCTGCGGTTGAAGGCACTCCCACTGCTTGTCAGCTAACACCAGAAACGAAGGATGGCTTTCCAGAAATGGACATCCAGACTCACTGGGAAGCAAGACCGGATCCACCTTCTCTTGAAGGGAGCTGCGATCCACCTCATTGGGTGGATAACAGCGATTCTCCTCATTGGGCGGACCACAGCGATCCACCCCACTGGAGAGATTGACCACACAGCACAAAAAAAATTGTCACCAGAGAGGCTCTCCAATGCCAGTAGGAAATGGTCACATTTTGCCTCATTTCACTGTTTTTCAACCATTTACCATCTTAATTACCCAAAAATTCAGAGGTCCTCAATAATGGATCTTATTTGGATGCCGTCAATTAGATAAAGCATCTGAAAAAGCACTTCCAACACCTAGTCAATATTCAAATTGCCATTGAATTTCCTATCCTTTTAGCCCTGACGTTTAAGCTTTAGGGCTAACAGTTTCAGGGGCGTAAATGGCGGCGATAGCGCCCACCAAATACGTCATTGAAAAAAGGCATAAGGCAACTGCATGCCCTCCTAATAATGGAATTAGAAATCCCATAAAAAGAACTGCGACGATTGTCACAAGTCTTCCACTATTTAGGCATATGCCGACAAAGGTCGCTCTGACTTTGGTCGGGAAGAGTTCCGGCAGATAAATATACATAACTGCCTGAGCCATCCCAATAAAAAAACCTAATACACTATAGAGAACATAGATATCACGCGAAAATCCTGTTTGTAAAAACATCCAGATCGACAGGATGAATGCTCCTCCAAAGGAAAGCATGATCGCCATCTTTCGACCTCCCGAATCGACCAACTTACCTGACACCATACAGCCAACCACTGCGCATAGCCCATGTAAACATGTGGCCAAATTTTTCTCATGCCCGACAGCTTTCTCTCCCATCAAGGAATGCATCCAAGTGGGTACCCAAGCTGATGTCGCCCAATATCCTACGAGCAAGCATCCAAAAATGAAAGAGCCAAACATCAAATTTTTGCGATACTGTCCTTTAGTTGTAGTCATAGCTTCGCGAACTTTTTGGGAATAACCAAGTTCGCGAAAGTAATAGAATACAATTCCAGCCAGAACTAAAGCGATAAGTCCCATGGCAAATGCTACACGCCACATTGGAAATATCTGTGCAATCACTGCTGAAAGTAACACTCCGACTTGATAGGAGGAGACTAAAGCTCCAACCGCGATGGCACGCGAACGTGCCGGCCACGTTTCCGATAAAAATATCGAGCTGCCAAGCATCGCGCCTCCGACACCTATGCCTGTCATGAATCGGAAAAACGCAAGTTGCCAAACTGTCTGTGAAGCTCCCGCTAATGCTGTAAAGACACTGTAAAGAACAATTGAGAATGCCATTGCCTTTACACGTCCAAATTTATCACTCAACAAGCCTAGAAATATTCCACCAAACATCCATCCGCCCAAGAAACTTGCAATAATATAGGAACCATATTGGCTCATTTCCGCTACTGTTACTTTCACGGCGACTTCGCTTATTGCTTGTGGCAGCATAATCGAAAATATTGTCGCATTTATGCCGGCAAAAATTCCAGTCATCCAACATATTATAAATACCAGGCGTCTATACGAAGCCTCTGATGCATTTGTTAAACTATCTGTAATGTGCATTGGATACCTCCCTAGTCAATTCAAATTCTGTCAGCCATTGCGCAGATCGTGCATGCTTTCCATTAAGAACATTTTGAAAGCTCTTTCTTAACAGTTGGCAATACTCTCCGGAAGCTCCCTTGCCGATTTGCCGTCCATCGACTGAATCTGCAAAAGCCACTTGTGCTGCTGTGCCAAGCAGCATCAATTCATCACATGTATAGATCATCGATCGGTCAACCCTTCCGGTTTCAATCTCGATTCCCTCATCATTTAAAAGCTCTACTGCTGTGCGCATGGTAATGCCTTCAAGTAACGCAGAACCTAGCTCCGGCATCAAAAGGCGGTCCCGATAAACCATCAATATGTTGGCTACGCTCGCTTCAACAATAAAACCATCTTGATCCATCACCAGGGCCTCATCATAGCCGCAGCGCATCGCTTCCGATGTCGCCAGGAATGAATTGACGTAACAACCTCCTGCCTTTGCTTTTGTCGGCAGAGAAGCATCGGAGAATTTTCTCCAGCTTGAAACCATCAGTCGCATCCCTTTGTTTAGGTCAAAATAGTTTCCTAGCGGCACAAAATACACGGCCAAATCGAAATTCAATCCAACGCGTTTTGGTGCTAACTGTTCATCCCCGGAAAATATGAACGGACGTATATAAAAATCACATGTAGGTTGGTTGTTAATAATTAGCTCGTTGATTAGCTCAAAGAACTGTTCATAAGGGATGTCATAGTCAAAACCTAATATCTTAGCCCCATTCATCAGTCTTTGATGATGATCGCGCAGACGAAAAATCTTTACTGTGTTGCCCGAAACGTACCCACGAATTCCTGCAAAGCAGGTTGTTCCATACTGCAAACTATTGGCTGCCAAGCTGACATGAGCTTCGCTATGGGGCCTTACGGCCCCCTTAAAGTAAACAAATGGCATCGGTTTCATGCTGCCCTCCTTCTGCTCATGCATTGAGAGATCACTTCAGTAGATGTCCTGTAGACAGTTAATGCAATCGCAATAACCACAAAACGATAGCCTGCGGCTTTGATCCCTTTTTCAGTTTTCATGAACTTCCATGAATCCTTTACAGCTTGAGAAATTGTTAAATCAGGGTTTAGTTGCATTTTTACTCGTGCGACCTCAGGCAACTGGCTAACAATTGAGGAGACACCACTGCCTGCAAATGAACAGCCCATTTGCATGCTTATAGGATACTCTTTGCCGTAGTCAGGAAAATAATACTGGATTTGCTTTGAGAATATTTCAGGTAGCGCCAAGCTGCCAATTCCCAATAAGCTCTGACGAGCAGTCATCATAAAAGAGCCGCGCCAGTAACTTCCTATAGGCAGGCCCCTTCCAGATTTTTTATTGCTCTCCATCAATGACAAAAACTCACAGGGTGTTGTTGTCGGAGTTGAAGCTGCACCGGAAATTGCGGCGATGGCAATTTTCTGTATGGATGACTTTTCTTCTTGTGGGTAAATTGTTTGATTAAACACCCCATAAAAATACTGCATCACTGCTAACTGATGTGTACACAAAAAATTACTAATAAATGGACGGTACAATACCTTAACAGAACGAGGTATAGGTATTTCACTATTTAAGCATAAGGCCATTGTTCGAAATGGAGTGTATGCCGTTACACTAAACATCATGGCTGCAAATTTCGTTGTGAAATTGCTTGTTGAAGAAGGCGCCATCGATGGCCCTTCTATAGTTATGTTTTGCGACAAGTTATTACTCGGACTTGTCATTGTTGGTCTAGAATACATCATAAAATTTTCCTATTTTTTTCAATGCAATGAATGGGGCCTTTACCAAATGTAATTAAAACATTATGTTAATAAAGTTTTTAAAATATTTTTAAAATGGCTGGATCAAAGCAAAAAGTTGCGTAATTTTTTTAAAAAAAATTAAATAAAAGATTTTTTTTATTTAATTTGAAGGCAAAATGGAATGTAGAAAAAAAATATGATGTCCCCTACGGGACGAGGAGGACTGAAAGAGAAATAACGCTGAAAATCACGGGACGAGAAAACATCTGAGCAGTATCGGAATGATACCTCACACTATATCCAAAAGATGTAGGTTTTGTAGACGATGTTTTCATAATAAATCTAAAATATCATAGATGATGTAAATGTGTCAACAATAATTGTTTAGAAGATATTGCTTTCTTCCCTATATAAAAGTTGCGTATAAAAAAGCATGCAGGTAAAATCTCTAAACCAAGCACATAATTTAAGGAGGATAAGATGCAAATAGAAGGATGTGAACAAAACAACCCTCAGATCTCATTCGGTGATGATGTCAATAAACAAATATTCTGGTCCATATCAAATAAATCAACTGACACAGCCCATGATTTAAATAAATTAAGGCTTACCTCAATATATTTTAAACAATTAATTGATAATAATGAAAATGTCTTGTACGCGCCTCTTACCTACGGTAAAGCTTTGCTTTGTAAAGTCGCATGTCGCGAATATTTAGAAAAAAATAAGATTTTCAAAGAATTAAAGAATGAAGAGGCTGAAATAGAATTAAATATTGCACACTCTAAATTATTGAGAGAAAAGGCGGTATTGGTTTTTCATACTATTTTTTGTAACGAATTAGTAACTCAGGACAGAATCAAAAAGACAGAACATACTTTTAATGAAGTAACACAATTAATTTTTAAGCAGAAGAAAAAATCAATTGGAGAATTCAATGATTTACAAATAGGGTCGAGCAAATCACAGGGTACTTTTGTCAGTGGAAAATTCATTTATAAAGCTCATGACAGTGAGAGCCCAATACTTTTCATCATGTCCCCAAATTTCTACCGTGAGTACTATCCAAATAAAGAGAAGACATGCGATTTTCTCAACTTTGCAGATAAACAAAAACTTCTCATCGACCTTTTCAATAGGGGAGAGTCGATTATTAATAATAATTATAAATATACTTGGCCAGAATTTGACAAATGGAAGGCCAAATATAGTCCACCAGTCATAAAAATTGAAATCAAAACTGAACCGAATGATACATGGTATGATTGCACTATGTAATCCCATGTAGCCTGCAGCACCCTGCTGCAGATTAAATGTAGCCGGCAGCATTCTGCTGCAGGAGTCGGCAAAGCGTGCCTACAATTGGTAAGAAGTTGGAGGCTCTACTGACTCCTGCAGCAAAATGCTGCAGACCACATGTAGCTCTGCAGCATTTTGCTGCGCAACTATGCTTTACAGATTAATAGTTGAGGACTCTTATCAAAATAGACCGCGATTTTTTTCTGCATCAGTTCGCCATAATGGCATGTCGACTTACCAATTTGATGACATTGCGGTATAGCTGCGACCTGGGCTACAATATGCCGTTCTCTCAAAACTTAGCAGCAGGATAAATCATATTAGCTTTTACCGAAGTTTGGTATGAATTTAGAAATCGAGCCCCCCACTTTACGGAATTTCTTACTCACTACCTCAACAGGGCGTATAGGATTGTTTTTCTCAGCAGTTTTTACATAGAATGGTTCAACAATCCTTTGATCAAGAATTTTGTCTTCGGAAAACACACCCTCATACCTCGTTCCATTTCGCCAAGTCAGAATCCCTTGGCCGCAAAGCTCGCCATTGTGAAACTGTCCGTTAAACATATGCCGATTCCCCTCATGCCAATACATAGACCCTTCACCAGTGCGTTCGCCAGCAATAAACTCCCCTTCATACTTGTCCTTATTTGCCCAAGTATAAACCCCCTTACCATCAGGGATGCCTTTATACGTTTTCCCCTGATATTTATCACCATTGACCCAAAACACAGCCTTCACAGAGGTTAAATCGCCATCGTCAAATTCTCCAAAATACTGATCTCTATTCTCAAGAGTCAGAGTCCCTTCACCTGTAAGGATCCCATCGACAAAATTTCCAGAACGCTTTTCCCCTAAAGGTGAAATAAAAGTTCCGGGGCCTTGTGGAAAGCTCTTTTCAAAATCTCCTTCATGCTTGTAACCGTCCGCCCAGATAAAAATCCCCTTACCGTTTTGCTCGTTATCGACAAATCGTCCTTGATAGGAGTCTCCATTTAGCCAGGTCATTGTCCCTATACCTGTGATTTTGTTATTGACAAACTCTCCAGTATAACTTCCAACATTCAGCAAATTAAATGTCCCTTGGCCATTGAAAGCACCTTTATCGAAATTACCAGTATATATTGCCTTATCTGACATTATCAAAGTCCCGTGGCCCTGATAGAGACCATCCTCAAAATTTCCCTCAAATAATTCCCCATTCTTTTTATTCAAATTCCCTTCGCCCGTGCGTTTTCCTTTAACAAAGTTTCCTTCATACACATCTCCATTAAGAAAAGTTAAAATCCCTTCTCCATGGCGTTTTCCATTAACAAAACCTCCTTGATAAGTCTCCCCATTCGCCCAAGTGAAAGTTCCATGGCCTGCGAATTTACCAACGCGAATATCGCCTATGTATTTATTTCCATCTGAAAAAATTACAGTTATTTTACCAGTAAATTTATCATTTTCCAAATGCGCTTTATTCTCATAGTGCTGTTGATTTGAAGATTCAGTATTTTTTAATTGAGTAAAATTAATCTGCGACTCATCGGATGGTTCTTCTCTTTTGATTTTCTTCTTAGACAATGGTGTGCAATTTACGCCGTTATTTGGTCTATAAGGATTTAAGTCTACTTCATCAAGAGGTCGCTTCTTAGACTTTTGCTCTTCTTTAGTTTGAGTTCCATGATTAAGAGGTTGTGAAATGTACTCATGTGAGATTCGTGTTGTATTTTGTCGGTCTAGGTGCTGCATGAAATGTAAACTCCGGAATTAAAATTTTTTGAATTCCATAAGGTATACACTGATTGATTTAATGCAGCAAGAGAATTTTGTTAAAAATCACATTTTGACCGGATTAGGAAGGCTTTTCTGAGAGAGGCCTCTGCCTCTGACGATAATATTGTCGTCGCATTTGCTGCTTAAGGTATGTGATTAACTGAGTTTTTATAAAAAGCTCAACTGGCGCCTGCAGCAAGATGCTGCAGGCCACAAGCCGCTAGGCTTTTATTTAAGGTTATTTTTTGGAGAAGTTTTGGACAAGAGATTTCATCACTTGGAGATCGTTTAAAACAATCCGCATTTCTGCGACTGTAAACACTTTTAACATGGCAGTCCTGAGAGCATCCACATTTTCAGCGTTTTTACAGATATTTTGAAATTGCACGACAAGAACCCGTTTACATTTTCCTAACTCCTCATTACGTTTTAAGGAATTAAAATAATTCAACCCTTTTAAGAGGACTACCACATCAATATTTCTCTCCAAATTTATCCCTAATGCATTACTTTGAATAATAATTATATTTAGTTTTTTATCAATAGCCGTGAATAGCTTTTGCTCCAATTGTTCTGAAAGTGGCTTTTTGCACTTCCTTACCATTTGCATTAAGGGTTCTAAAATATCGATAGGGGTAGTCTCAGAAAGAGATTTCACAATCTGATCAGCAAGATTTTTCAAAAGAGACTCATATTGGGCAACACTATTTTTAAAATATGCATTATCGAAAAGAACTTTCATGAGGTTGATATTCATTTCTAAAAATTCCGGCTTTACGACTATCAACTTATTAAAGTGGAGCTTGATAGCCTCCTTCATCTTAGATGCATGTGCTGGGTTATTCAGAAAGGAAGTTTCTATAAAATTGGTTAAAGTTTCTCTTTCCGGTCGATGTGAATTTAACTGTGC
>JACCVN010000362.1 GCA_013698165.1 Parachlamydiaceae bacterium
CAGCAGGTGTATGCAGAAGCATACATGCCACCCTTCTTACTCACTTAACACCTCCTGCGAGACGCAGCAGGCTATTAGGCGGTGATTTCGATAAAAGTTTGAAACGTCATAGGAGTAGGATCGTTGCTATGAAAAAACATGTCAGTTCCTGTATATTGGAGCGTAGATAGGCAGTCTTCATTCAATTCTAATTCTTTAGGCTTCGGATCTGGGTTCCCTCTAGTTTTTTCTTGTTCGTAAGTGTATGTTTTTGTAAGATCCTCAAGTTTAATCTTCTCTCCGATGATTAAAGCAGAGAGGGAGGAAATAAGCTTAGGATCTTCATTTAAAGTGCGGTCTTTTGTAATATTACTTAAAACTGCCTTAACCTCATTATATGTTTTTTGATAATTTTCAACTGAGAAGTTCCCTGAGTCTAATTGAGCGATAAAATAGTTAATTTCAATACCTTTTGCCATTTCATCGGGAAGTTGTGAAATTTTTATAATATCATCAAATTTTAGGTTGTTTCCCTTATTTATGAGGCTTCTCAAGGTTGGAGATACATTAATTTTATTGATACTTTCAGCGCTTAACTTTGTTATTTCAGGGATATTTTCCTTTTTCATATTTACTATTTTTTTAATAAATTTGCTTTGCAATGCTTTTGCCATATCTTCTGGCATTGCATTAACGTCTTTTTCAGTAAATATGTTTTTATAGTTCATGAGAACTAGCAATTTCTCTGGTGACATCGGGCCTTGTTCTTCGACTTTATAAAAGCGAAACAGCTTTAAGTCAAAATCTGAATGTTGATCTAAAATCATTTCTTTTAATTGATCAACTTCCTTACCTTTAGGTATGAATATTGCACCTATATTGGGATCAAAGAAAAATGCACAATCATTACTCTTGATAAATACCGTCGAATGCCCGTATTTTTCTAATTTTGCATGTGCGGAATTCTGTAGCCTTTTAGTTTCTTTATTTGATATCTTACTTTTATCTATTGGAACAATGCCTCTTAAAAAATATACCCCTTTTGGCAGATTATTAATCTCTTCTTTAAAATCCTGCTTCTTAGAAGCTATATCTACATTGCCACTCGATTCTCTCTGTATGTGAAATGAGGAAGAGCGATTTGTAGCGCTTAAATTCTGAACTCCGAGTAGACTTTGCACTTTGCTTGATTTGGAATCTGGGCTTTCAAGGCTTCGGACTTCAATTGTATTAAGAGCCATCTGGATGGACCTAATTACTTCATCGGAACTCCCCTGGGGTTTGTCCATTTGATTATCAACAGCTAAATCTCTTATGGCTTCAATAATATCTTCTGGGGTGACAGCGCCTTCCTTTTGGGTGTAGAGATCTTTCATTTTACTGAGATAGTTTTTAATAAAAATCAAAGAGACAGTCGTACATGCACCCCCATCTAATTCCTCCTCCACTTTCATTTCATTAAAAGATATGCTTGCTGTGGAACTTTCATTCAATTTTTTTACAATCTTTGAAGATAAATACGTATCTACAGTTCCTGAGCTTACATGCCCTTTTTCGAGTTCATCTGTATCTTCATTAATATTTCTCATGGTGGATTCAAACAATTGGCTTGCTGCATCATTTTGTTTAATTTCCTGCCCACTTTTTTTTGTTGGATTTGATATTTGATTGCTTAAATTAAGATTATTAAGATTAAATTCGGAATGTGCACTATCCATATACCTCTTCACAATAAAACTTCTAATTATTATTATAGAATAAAAAGCATTTAATTTTAAATGCATTAAAGCCTTGGACGCTTAAAAAGCGTGACATAGACAATTAATTAGAAGCCTAAAGGAAAAAACTCTTAGAAATGTCTTAGAAATGTGACGAAAGGAAAATACGACCATAAATACTAATAAAAGGAGGAGAATTTAGCTAATAGTAGCTAAAAAGCTAAATTTACCTTCATTGATGTGAAGTTAACACTTAATACCACCATGACTAATTATCCCTATGACTGAATCTGTAATATTTTCAACATGTCCATCCACGTGATTATTTAAATGTTCTTGTATATCTTCTTTAACGATATTAACAACTGTAGCTTTTATGCTATCACACGAAATCTCGCCTCCGTTTTGTAAAATTTGTCCTAATTGGCCTATTATTTTGAAAGCGTAATCGGTAATAAAATTTTCACCTACTAAACCTCCTACCATACTTTGTACAACTTCAGTGGCGCCCTCTATATGGTTTCCTTCATAGATCTTCTTACCTGTGGAAAGGGCTGCTGCGATCCCACTAGGAGCCAATGCCTCGGCTACATTAAAGATAGCTTCTGTCTTAGCATTTGCTTTGTCATTGGTGTAATCTTTTACTTTACCACCCACTTCTTCAATAAATTTAAGGATCTCTTGGCGTTTTTCCTCTGTCAAAGGATACTTTTTTCCACCGCTTATTATGAATCCTGAAGCTAATGTTTTTTTATGATCTCCTATCATAGCAGTTAGTCTCTGTTGGCTTACACCTATATCTTTAACCGAAGTATTGTATGTTGTTACGCTCTCTTTAGTCGAAAGTAATGCGCTACCCCAACCTCCTGTTATAGCCTGATCGAGAATCACTGGAGCATAGGATGCTGCTTTTACAGCAGCGTCCTTTGCCACACCACTGAGACCTTTTTGGCTTACATATTGATAGGAGTTTGTAAATGCTTGTGTAGCTTG
>JACCVN010000363.1 GCA_013698165.1 Parachlamydiaceae bacterium
AGTAAAGTCCTTGCAAGTAGGCCTTTGAGTCGGAACGTGGTCTGCAAAAAGTTTGGCATGTCACGTCCAAACTCGGCATTGGAATGCCAAGCTACGTACTGCACGACGTTTTGCTTGTCACGTCCAAGCGACAATAGCGAGCCCAACACGTAGCTTGGCATTCCAATGCCGAGTTTGGAGTGCACAAGTAAAGTCCTTGCATGTAGGCCTTTGAGTCGGAACATGGTCTGCAAAAAGTTTGGCATGTCACGTCCAAACTCGGCATTGGAATGCCAAGCTACGTGCTGCACGACGTTTTGCTTGTCAAGCCCAAACGACAATAGCGTGTCCCACATGTAATCAACTCGCCGTTGAAATGCCAAGCTACGTTTTGGGAGAGTTAGGTTTTTAGCAAATGTGGTTTTATACTTAATAACTTTTTGGATTCTAAAGACACCACACAAAGTGGTAAAAGATGCCTGCAGTTGATCTTGCATTAAGGCATTGCACATGAATAGCTTGTGAGTTCGATTATTGCTATCTCGCGGCATGCGCTTTAAGTGCTTGCGCAAAAAATACTCAACGAGATAATATCTAATTTCTCTAGCGATAGAGATTAAAGTTTCGCTGAAGTTAATGAAAAAACTCTTCAAGAACCTTTCTCTGGCCCCATCGTCTAGTCTGGTCTAGGACACCGGATTTTCATTCCGATAACTGGGGTTCGAATCCCCATGGGGTCATACATGAGTCTTTAGCTCAGCTGGTTAGAGCACCTCACTTTTAATGAGGGGGTCGATGGTTCGAATCCATCAAGACTCATTTTCCTTCTTTTCAATTTATTGAATAAATTTTTTAAATCTGCAGCTATAATTAGCTGCAGATTTTTTTTTACTGAATTTTCCTTCGCAATAAAAAAACTTCTAACCATTTCTAGAGTGTTCTTTATACCATTGGGTATTCAGGAATCTCCAACCCAATTGTTGTAAGTCGAGAAAGGCACTCTTCAGAAGTTGGACGCTTTTGCCATTCTGAGTTAGTCATCTGATTGATCAGACTCATTAACCCTTCCATTTTAGTGCGATCTTCATCACTGAGATTGGTGTAGTAAGAAGAGATGAATTCCGATTGGTTCATAGGCCCTTTAAGAGTCGTTCCTCTAGAAGATGGATTAACTATGGGGTATAGCTCTTTAATATTAACTTGTGTTAAAAATAACCTCCAAGTGACACCTAAGGCATAGACATCTAGACTTGTATTAAATCCTGATACCTCATTGGTTTTTAGTGAATGGCGGCTCATTATAGCTGCATCCTTCTCATTGAGGAATCCTTTAGTGGTAATTTCATTAGTATTTACATTTGCTAGATGTGCCCCATCGAAATCTGCTATCCCATAACTAATGACCCCATCGTTATTTTTAGAACAAAAGATATTCGATGGTTTGATATCGTTATGAGCAATGCTTGTTTTTCCCCCTATAGTTGAATGTAAATGCCTTACTCCAAAGCAAGTTTGCGTCACAAAATCAAAGCATTCTTTAGGAGATTTATGATTTCTTATGACCTTTATATTTGCATCTCCATGATTATATAAACTCAAAACAGAGAATTTCTTATCGTTATCAAAATATTTTGTTCGTTTGACCAGTCCGGGTACATTCACTGGGGAGCCCTGTGGATTAATATACTGATCCTGCATTATCAAATGGCCCTTCCTTGCAATAAATCCATCATTAAATGATTTCGGTACTTTTAAGGCTTTGGCCTTTCCAGCTATCGCGTTTCCATTTGCATCTACGGGGCTATAACGGTACACATTTGCCGTTCCTCCCTCTCCAAGCTTAAGGTCACGCCTATAGCATTTTGTAACTAGTTCGTTTTGTCGTTTTACTTTTTTAACAGTCAGCATTGACCCTTGAGATGAATATTCTTCTCTGGCTATTTTATATTGGGAAATAGGTTTTTTGGGGAGCTGTACAAATTCCCGACAAACAAGAAGGTCCCTTAAAAAAGTCAATGGCAGTACTTTCTCTTTGATGCAGAGGCCTAGATCAACTATTTTTTTACTCTGACTTTTTATTTTAAGGTCAACTAATGGTGCCTTATTCATTTCATTGACATCGACTTGAGGTTTTTTCCCCGCTACATGGAAATCTAGTTTGGCCAAAACCTTCATAGTTTTGGAAACATCAACGCTAATTGATTTTTTGATTTCGACATTTTTTACTTCAACTTGGGGTTTATTATCCATCCCAATGAAATCGATTTGAGGAGATTTACCAATTATATGCGAATTAAATTTTGGTAAAGTGTATTTTTCGATTACTTCCACTTCAACTAACTGTTTATTTTGTGTGTTTTTTACTTCAACTTGTGGTTCTTTAAGGATTTTTTCTATTTCAATAAAAACGTTTTTAGGAGCTAAAACTTGGGGGTTTGTACTTATTTTAGTGTTAGGAGTTCCAATAAATCTAGAATCCTCAACAGTTTTTAAGCTACTTTGAGCCTGATTGTTTTTTATAATAGATAAAGGAGGCTGCAGATTAGGTGGTGCATTTTGAGCAACGTGTGGTAAAGCTGGGCAGTTGTGATGAAATAAATTAGTATAATCAATGGGTGGCTTAGATTGTACAAATTTCATTTGACTGGAAACTTTGGCAATTCGATCATAAAGCCATTCTTTTTGGGGGAGTGGGGTGCTGTGCTCCTTAGACCAAATTTTGGAAATTCTGTGATCAAAAGCTTTTAAAAGTAGGATATTTGATTTAAATCGAATTGATGTTGATTCAGAATTTTGATTATATCCTTCAATTACTTTGTCTAAATGGGTTGATCTGTAAAATCCAAAAGCTTTTCTTAGAAAAAGTTGAACGCAATTCATTTCTTTAAGGTCCCACCCTTCTTTGGCATTAAAGGAGATCATCACCTTTTTTACAAAAAAGCTTTCCTTTTTTCCTAGATTTTGACAGTCGTTTAAAATCATAGTTTGTTTTTCACGAAGGCACGTAGTTAAACTTTGCATGAACAGTCCCTTTTTTAACAGTTTATTAAATATATATAATAATATTTTAACAATATAGAAATTAATTGTAAATAGTAAAGTTTAATAATGTAAAATAACTATGTTTTGTTATTAATTAAATTCAAGTGTTTATACTTCTTATGGCTTGCTCGTAATCCTCCTCATTCTCGGTTTTTGACTAGATCGAATAGCAATTTTTTTTACATTAGTTGTTTCGCGATTGAGGAATATCTACATTTGCGGATTGTGATAAGAATAAATATTGACTTGAATTTAAATACTATTTTCAGAGAGAATTGCATTGCAAATCAGGCCTAAGGGTTAGGTAAAGATAGCCCTTAAATTAGAATAACTTTCTCCTCAGCTTGGTTTCATTTAAAAATGCATCAAATTGAGCAGCGGCTTTTATTTCATCGGCCCATAGCCCTGTATGTTCACCGGAAGATTCTATCAATTTATAAATCCGTTTATCTCCCATCTGTGGGTTAGGTAAATTCTTAATAAGCTTATGAATTTGTTCTTCAGGAATAACAGTATCCTTTGCAGCTATTACGATGGCAACATTTCCTTGAACATTATGTAGGTTCTCGGAAGTGTTGTAGTTGACTATTGATGGCATAATGCCCCCGATCAGATTTCTAATAATCGGAAATCTTTCCCTTGCTACTTCACTATAATCAGAAAACGTCCTGTCAAGTATTAAATTAGTGCCAGGTCTTCTACTTGCAAGATCTGATGCAGGCCCTCCACCTAAACAATGCCCATGGATGAGGAGATCTTCGTTTTTAACATGGTGCTTAATTTGTAGATATTGGTACGCTGTGTCTAAATCGATTTTGGTCCGTGTCTCTGTTGGACTTCCCTCACTTTCACCAAACCCTCTAAAATCGACCATCATCACATTTATTCCTCTAATTAGATATGAGGCGGCCAATCCTTTGTAAGCAGCATAACTCATACCTGATCCGGGTGAAATTAACGCCGTAGGTTGTGAAAAATTTCTGTCCAAATCTGCTTCACTAACTTGGGAGGGCCCTCTGGAAACATTGTCCAATTTATTCCCATTATCCCTTAAAGTTTTCTCAACTTTCGAAGCAAAGTCTGCATGTGGGGCTGGAATAGCTGCAAGAGGGGTAACTTTAGGAACTTTACCCAATAGAATCACATTACCCCTTACAGTTTTATCATCTTTCGAAATTACGCCTGTAGTTTGAATACTGAGACCTAACCCCTTGAGATTAGCTAAAAATTCAGCAGCTTCTTCAATAGGTTGAAGATAAGTCCAACTTATTAACTCGTTATTTGGAGACTTTATTTCAGTTCTTGTACAGAATTCAGGTTTAATTGTTAATGTTTGTTGGATAGTTCCATCATCATTTTCTTCTTCATTGACATTGCAATACTTTTCAATAGCCATCTTAAAATCTTTTGCATTTAAAAACATCCCATCAAGTTTATCTCCACCGGGGGTTGATAAAGTGACAGGCTGTCCACCAACCGATTGTAGTTGAAACTTTGCTTTTTGTATTCTTTCTTGATCGAAGCGCGCTTTTAGATATGAGGCTCCGGGATAAATTAGAGATTTTAATATTCTAACAGTTAAATCATTTATAATACTTGAGATTTTATTAGATTTATGAATTTGTTGTTCAGGAGGACCATATGCGTATGTAGCTTTAAATACCATTTTATTTATGGGGATTCTAATTTCAAGTTGGTTGAGTTCTTTTTGGAGTAAAGATACTTTTGCTTGCGCATGTTCCTTAATACTTGGATTTTTCATTATTTCATTGGTAAGCTTACGAATCTCCTGGTTAAGAGCTTTAATTTTTTGTGTATCATTGCTTGTTACAGAGGAGGATTTAGGTAAGCGAGTTTTTGCAGAATTGACCTTTAAAAGTTTATTTAAATTGTTTTCAAAAATTTGATATTCAGCTTTTTTTATTTCTAAGGCTCTTTTCTGCTTTCTTATGCTTGGATCAATAATAGACCTAAGAAGATAACTCACTGAATTTAATTTTTTAGACTCTGCATTTATAGACTCCTGAAATTCAGTTTTTTTATTTTTAAGTGCTTGAATATCTTTTGGTGAAATTGGTTGTCCAAATTTCATTGCAATTTTCATTTCAGTGATGAGGTTGATTATATAGGGATTTGTAAATCTGTTCTTTTTGGTGGGGCTATTAGTGTAATTTGAAAGTGCCGATGGCTCCTTATAATTATTGTTAACTTCCATTTAACCTCGATTGGTTGAGTAAATGTACTACGCAACTGCCTTCTTTAATTATAAGGATTTTTATTATAAAAGTGTAAGTATTAAAACTTTAATTATAGATTTTAATGATTATTGAGCCCCTGGGTTTAAGTTGGTTAGAGATGAATAGAGTAAAAGAAAATAATTATAAATGGACTAATGGGTTGTTAAAGGTAAATTCGACTTCTATGCCAATTATGTTACTAGGACACCTTATACCTATTTTTTTTGGTACCGAGTCATACAATACTCTGCGCTTGGCCGAGCTTGTCCAATCCTTTTTTTAGTCTTTTTTAAGCACTTTATTTACAGACATCCTTTTGGTCCTATACCCTTTTTGTCGTTATCCCCCAACTTTGCCACTAGCGATAAGAATAAATATTGACTTGAATTTAAATACTATTTTCAGAGAGAATTGCATTGCAAATCAGGCCAAGCTATGTGGCAGAAAGTCGAGCATTTGGCAGGATAAGTGAGCGAGGCTTTTTAGAAGTAACCTATCGGTTAGTTCTGAGTCTTGTGCACCTCACAGCTATATTCAGGGTTTACTGACTTCTATAGACCGATTTGTCGCTTCACAAATCAGCCTATAGAAGTTAGTAAGCGCTAAATCCATTAATATATTGGTTGGGAGACGAATGGAAAAAGGAGTTGTATTTAAGAATATTGTAAAGAAGCGTGGAGATACAACAGCTCTTGCAGATGTCTCTTTTTCGATCAAGGGCGGAGAGTTTTTCTCTATTTTAGGCCCTAGTGGTTGTGGAAAGACGACCCTTTTACGCCTGCTGGCAGGTTTTGATACACCTGATTCAGGTCAGATTTTTCTAGATGGAGTCGATATTACCCATCTGCCAGCTAATCGCCGGCCTATCAATACAGTTTTCCAGAATTACGCACTTTTTCCCCATCTGGACATTTGGGAGAATATCGCTTTTGGGCTGCGCATCATGAATAAGAGCGAACGCGTTATCAAAGATGAAGTCGGAAAAATGCTTGAACTGATTCAAATGCCCGAACATGCGCATAAAATGCCTGATCAGATCAGTGGTGGACAAAAGCAAAGAGTGGCCATTGCGCGAGCTCTTGTGAATCATCCACAGGTATTATTGCTCGATGAACCTTTAGCGGCTTTAGATTTGAAGCTGCGTCAGAAAATGTTACTCGATTTGGACCTCATCCATGATGAAGTAGGCATTACCTTTATTTTTGTTACTCACGATCAATCTGAAGCAATGTCCCTTTCAGATCGTATTGCCGTTTTGCATAGGGGACATTTGCAGCAGCTTGGAGCTCCCATGGAGATCTACGAAACTCCTAAAAATCACTTTGTGGCCGATTTTATCGGGGATACTAACTTTTTTGATGGAAGCATGGCAGAAAAGGTCCAAAACGATTATAGCCTGTTGACATTCGAAGGATTTCCTCCGGTCATTTGCTTTAATGATAAGCAGCTCGCCGTTGGTGATTTGGTGCATCTTAGCGTTCGGCCTGAAAAGATCCACATTTCCCGAGAAAAGCCTAATACACAATCCTTGCATAATTGTTTTGAAGGAGTTGTCGACCAAACCGTGTACAAGGGCGACCACACCGATTATATCGTTTTAGTGGCGAATAAGAAAATCTCTCTAACGCAACAGCATAGCCGCTTTCTATTGGATGAAACGCCAATCCGTTGGAAAGATAAAGTATGGATCTGGTGGCATCCTGATGATGGATATATTCTTGAAAGAGAAAGAGGCAGGGGCGTTAAGTGAGAGAACGTGGTATGAAATTAAAGGAATATTTGCTGACAGCGCCATCGTTCATTTGGCTGATATTATTCTTCGTGATCCCTTCGGTCATCATATTTGCGTATGCTTTTAAGCCTTATGACATTTATGGTGCTGTGGTTAGTGGATGGACACTTAACACGATATGGGAGCTTTTAGATTTAAACCTGTTGGTCTTGTTGTGGCGGACCTTCTGGCTGAGTGCTTTGGCGACAATTATTTGCCTTTTAGTCGCTTTACCGATGGGATATCAATTAATGACAACGCCAAAAAAATGGCGCAATCTGTTGTTAATGATGATTATCATTCCTTTTTGGAGCAGCTTTTTGATCCGTATTTTTGCCTGGAAGGCATTGCTTCATCCGGAAGGATTGCTGCATCAATTGCTTGAATTTATGGGCATAATAGCTCCTGAGACCACCTTATTATACAATTCTTTGACAGTCCTTTTTGTCATGGTTTACAACTTCCTTCCTTTTGCAGTACTCCCGATTTTTGCGGCGGCATCTAAATTCGATTTTCACCTTCTTGAGGCAGCTATCGATCTCGGAGCAACGCAATTGCAAGCATTTATAAAGATCTTTATACCCGGAATTCGCAGGGGGCTGACTACGGCTGCAATCATGGTATTTATTCCAGCTGTAGGAACTTACGTTATTCCCGATTTGGTGGGGGGAACGAATAGTGAGATGTTAGGAAATAAGATTGCACAGAAGACTTTTGTAGAACGCAACTTACCTCAGGCTAGTGCCCTTTCGGCCATGCTTATTGCAGCCATTTTTATCCCGATGTGGTTGATAAACCGCTACTATGAAAAAAGCAAAAAGTTTGAGCTTGAGTCGAGGAATCGCGAATGAAACGTAGCCGCATCTGTTTGACGATTACGATCATCACGTTTATCTTCCTTTACCTTCCCATCTTCATGTTGATGATAAACTCCTTTAATGCGTCGCGTTTTGGGGGAGTTTGGGCAGGGTTTTCTTTAAAGTGGTATGAGCGCATGCTGCAAGAGAGCATCATGTGGGAGTCACTGCAAAATTCATTGATTGTGGCCATATCCTCGACGATCATTTCTACGATTTTGGGCACTTTTGCCGCCTTTGCTCTTCATTTTTATCGATCGAAGACTCAGAAAGTGCATTATGCCTTGATTTATACACCGCTTGTCATTCCGGATATTTTGATGGGGATTAGCTTACTACTATTCTTTTTCGCCTTAAATATCAAATTAGGGTTGTTGACCATAACCATAGCACATACAACTTTTTGCGTCAGTTATGTCACCATGGTAATGCTTTCAAAGCTTCAGCATTTTGACTTCTCTGTTGTAGAGGCAGCCCTTGATCTGGGAGCAAAGATGCCAGCGGTGATCAGACGCATTTTGCTGCCGCTGCTATCGCCGGGGATTTTTTCCGCTGCGCTACTGGCTTTTACATTATCCATAGACGACTTTGTGATCACATTTTTTATGGCAGGTGAGGGTACATCAACACTTCCGATTTATATTTATAGCATGGGAAAATTTGGAGCGACACCAATTATCAATGCACTTTCGACGGCTATTCTTTGCATCACATTTCTTTTTGTGCTGTTGTTCCATACATTTTCTCGTGAGGAAGGCGAAATATGAAATTTCCAAAAGCTATTGTAACTAGTGTGGCAATAATGATTCTTCCCCTCATTGCTTTGTTAATAGGGGGTTGTGGTACATCAAACAAGCAGAAGTTATATATTTATACTTGGAGCGAGATTTTTGATCCGGCTTTGATTGCGGAATTTGAAACCAAGTTCGATTGCAAAGTTATTATTGATATTTTCGATACCAATGAATCGATGTATGCCAAACTGAAGCTAACTTCCGCAGGATATGATATTATTTGTCCAAGCCATTACTTCGTGAGTATTCTGGCACAGCAGAAAATGATCCAAGCATTAGATTCGAAGCTTTTACCAGACCTCATGAACTTGGACCCTAAGTATTTTACTTTGACCGACCCGTTGTATGCGGTGCCTTACATAGTAAGCTTTTCAGGTATCGGTTATCGTCAGGATAAAATTAATGAGATTTCCCCTTCCTATGGTGTTTTTGGGCGCGTTGATCTGCGCGGGCGGATGACTATGCTTAATGATAGCCGTGAAGCAATCGGCGCAGCCTTGAAATATTTAGGGTATAGCGTTAATTCCAGAGAACCCAAAGAAATTGAAAAAGCCGGCGATCTGCTGATACAATGGAAAAAAAACCTGGCGAAATTTGAAAGCGAGCAGTACAAAAGCGGCCTTTCAAGCGGTGAATTTTTAGTTGTCCAAGGGTATTCCACAGATATTTTACAGGTGCAATCCGAGAATAAAAGTGTGGTTTTTCTTTTTCCCAGTGAGGGAGTGATCACATCTATCGATTGCTTGTCTATTCCAGAAGGCGCCCAAAATACTGAGCTTGCCTATAAATTCATTAATTTTATGATAGGCACTGAAGTGGCAGCCCAAAATATCCGATATGCTGCTGCCCTTTCACCCGTTGCAAGCGCCTATCCATTGTTAGGTGAAGATATTCGTAACAATCCCATATACTTCCCTCCCAAAGACGTTATCGACAAGATGGAGCGGATTGAAGACCTTCAGGGTGACGTTCAGTATTATTATAAAACGTGGGACAGGGTAAAGGCTAGTTAATCAAACGTCAAAGCTTCTCAGGGATATAGTTTTTAATAGTCTGGATTGTCAGATAAGCAGCAATAGCACAATGTAAAACCGATTTAAAAAAATAATTTGCATGCTTATAGTTTTTTTTATACAATGAAGTTAAGCCAGTTATAATCTGTTGAAGTGAATTTTTTTTATTAAAAATCACAGGATCAATGAGATGGCTGTTCACACATTTGTAGGAGGGATTATGGACCCAAATAATTTAAAAGAAGATCCTCAAGACAGCTCCTCTTCAAAAAAAATCAACGAAGATTTGTCAGCAAAGAAGAAGTTTGATGACTTTGGAGGCGTACGCTTTTCTAAACCGATAAGAAAAGAAGAAAAATCTGGCAGTGATATTCTATCATTTATGAAAGAAAACACTAGAGATACCATCGCTTATGTTGTTTTAATTGCGGGAATTATGATGATGTTTTTTGACAATGTCGCCATTTATGGTGGTTTAATTGTTGGAGTCATCTTTGGGCTTTATTTTGCTAAAGAGTTAGCTTATTTGGTGACTAACGCGGGAACTTTAATCGAAGAACAGGGCGTTCCAAAAACCTTGATGATTGGAGCTCTTTTGTTAATTTTTCTGCTTAAAGTCCCTTTTGTATTTATAGGTGCAGCTCTTGTAGCGGTTTTGAAGGCGTTTTTTGGCGATGATATTTTGAAAAATTAATGTTAGCTGAGAGTGTGACGATTGTTAAACCCATCGATTGGTGTTATCGTACCGACGCTTTGTGCAAGGCGACATTTGCATTTTTGCCTCGCGCCCTTCATAAAGTCACCTTTGCGTCCACGCATACTTGTGATTGATTCTTCCTCACAGGACGATACAGCAGAATACGCCAAGGAACTTGGAGCAGATGTGCTGATCGTCCCTGCAAAAGAATTTAATCATGGAAGTACTCGTGAACTTGCCCGGCGGCATTTAAAAACAGATATCGTCGTTATGGTCACTCAGGATTGCTATCTTGAAAATTCACGTGTACTCGAAATACTTGTTGCCCCTTTAATCGAAATGAAATCTTCGGTGGCTTATGCGCGTCAACGCCCTCATATAGGCGCTGGAGTTTTAGAATCCTTTCTTCGTGATTTTAATTATCCAGCGGAGAGCCATATCAGAAGCCTTGCAGACCTTAAGCAATATGGGAGTTACTCCTTTTTTTGTTCCAATTCTTGCGCAGCCTACCTTAATAAGGCTTTAGATGAGATTGGTGGCTTTGAACACGTTTTGTTAGGTGAAGATACGGTGGCGGTGGCTAAGTTATTGCATAAAGGACATTCCATTGCCTACGTCGCTGAGGCTGTCGCTAGACATTCACATACATATACATTAAGAGAAGAATTTAAGCGCGCTTATGATACCGGTAAAGCGCGACGCGGATACCATCATCTACTTGCTACGGGAGGACTTGATACCGTCCGTGGTAAAGCCTACGCTCTCGCTTTAACAAAAAAACTGTTTCGAGAGTGTCCTCAGTTGCTGCCTTATGCAGCACTCCAAACCACAGTCAAATGGCTCGGCTATAAGCTTGGGTGGAACGCTGAAAATTCGTAGCTTGCCCTTCTGATGTCGAATAAATACTCAATATCGCTTGAAATCGAAATTCTCTTCTTTGTCTATTTTTTCAGAGGAAAATATGTGTAGTCAGGTAACCGGGAGGTCATATCAAATTCTTTGGTAGTATTCCCTAATTCATCTTTGTAAAGATGAACATTTTCGTAGATACGCGTACCTGTGAAACCAGAACTATCGGTGAGATGTACTTTAGCTTTTTCATCATTTAATTTTTTTGCTAAAATGTTGTAAAGAAGTAAATATCCAAGACCTTTACCCTTATGTTTTTCTTCCGTTGCAATCCACATCACTTCGTAGTGATCAGAATCTTTTTTTTGGATTAGGTTTTGAAAGGAGCCTAAATTGTCACATTTTGCCTTATTTTTGCAAACAATAGCATGACCAAAAAGTTGTTCAGAGTCTTTGAGTTCAAAGACTTCTACATTTTCAGCAAAATAATTATAAGATTCTACCTTTGGAGGTTCGGAAGAGTTTTTAGCTTTAGAAGGTTCAATTTCTCCAAAAAGATCAAAATCTTCACTATCATCATCGATTATTTTATTAAAAGCAAAATGATATGAGGAATTTTCATCACTGGATAGGGGTTTAAAAGAGCACTTATCTTCAGCTTGCAGCTTCCGTTCATTGATAAATTCGCAAAGGGAGAGTCGATTTTTTTCGATATACCTCATGATTTCTGGTTTTATTTTACTCGCTTCTTGTGGAGTCATTTTAAATAGTATTTTCATGAACTGATTATGATTTTTATTGTCCATGGCTGAGGAAATTTGGGTAGTTAATTCTGTGGTGATATCTAATTTGAAATTTCTTATGGGAGATTTATTCAAAGAATGAAGTTCTTTCAGACTTTCTTTAATACTACTAGCTGATAGATCCTTTTGTTTTTTTAATGCATCTTTAAATATGTTTGGAATGTCTCCTTTGGAATCAGATAACATATAATAGGAGCGTCCATTAATGATCACCTTTTGAGCATCTTCATTTTTTTTTAATGATTTGCTATCTCCTATTTTTAAGACATGTTTTTGATCATGAACAGTAAAACTAACATCGAGCTCTTGAAATGGACGAAATGAATTCATAAAACGCCTTTAAAATAAAAATCTAAATTCCATAATTTATTATAGCATTGATAATATTTAAAAGCTTATGAGGCTAGATTTTTATGGGTAACTAAATATGAGCTTCAACTGTTTTTATGCAATCCGTGAAATTTTGACTTCGCACCATGCAATTTTTCCTCTGTTCACTTTTCAGCTAAAAATCTTAAAGTCGAGTCTGTAGGCTCGGTAGTAGTGATTTTTTTCCACAAATTTTGTATATTTGTTCTTGCCTGCGGAATAAACTACACTATCCTGATTTTTTAGCTGTGAAAATCCCATATTGCCATAAGTTTTTCTTTAGCGTGAGATATTGATAGTAGGCGGCCCAAATGTTGTCCGTTTGAATTTTTGAACGCACACCGAACCATTCTCCAATTTTGGACATTGCCAAAGCTGGAAAAGAGATCCAATAGAGCCGTTTAGATGAGCGCATGACGTTAAGAGTGATATCCCGATAATTGATGTCTTGAAAGCCAGCTGCTGAAAGTTCTCGTTGAAAAATCTCCACCGTCTCTAAACTTGAAACACCCCAGCCTTTAAGCCATACAGTCATATTAGAAGCATCGTTTTGTTGGAGATTTTTATTTAGCTGAAAGCCGTCGGCTACAACCAAACGCCCGAATGGTTTTAACAGACGAAATGCTTCTTTGATAAATGCTGCTTTGTTTTCAGCGTGGCAGATACTTTCGATTCCCCAGATCACATCAAAACTTTCATCGGCAAAAGAAGTTTGGGTAAAGTCCATGACATAAAATTTTGGGGGACAAGAAAGGCTCGCATTTTTTGCTTGCAATGTAGCCATTTCCACTTGTTTTGCACTTATGGTGATGCCTGTTGTATCGCATCCATAGCGGCGGGAAAGGAAAAGGGAGCTTCCTCCTACTCCGCATCCGGCATCCAAAACTTTATCATTTGAGGTGATGTTAACCAGTTCCGCTAAAATTTCATTTTCTCGTTCTAAGGCATCTGCAAGAGTTTTTGTCGTATTATCCCAATAACCTGCGTGCATAGCAAAGCTGCGGTCTAAATTCCAGAAGAGACGATAGTCGCTTACACAGTGATCATAATAAGAAATAATATCTTCTTTTGCCGATGATGTCATTGAGTGACCCTTAGATTATATCATTTCTATTTGAGAGATTTTTTAGCTTTGAGACTATCTTTAATTTCTAAAATTTTGATGACCACTCCATCGATATTCAAATCTGAAGTATCCACCAATATGGCATCCTCGGCTTGTTTTAAAGGAGAGTGAACGCGGGTGGAATCAGTGTTGTCGCGCCTATTTAAGTCTTCTAACGCCATTTCAAGGGTCAGATTTTGAGTTTCATTAGGGAATTTTGCTTTTAGCTCATCAAAACGTCTTTTGGCGCGTACTTCAGGTCTTGCAGTTAGAAAGATTTTCATGTCTGCATTAGGGAATACGACCGTCCCCATATCCCTTCCTTCAAAGACAGCATTGACGCCGGAAGCAAAATTGCGTTGCATGCTCACAAGCTTTTCTCGGATCTCCGGATTGGCTGAAACTGCAGAGACTCGAGAGGTAACAGCCTCGGCCCTGATAGCTTGTGTAATGTCTTCTTGATCTATGAAATAATGACGTTCACCCTTCTTGTTTTTGATATTGAAAGCAAATCCATTGATCAGTTTTTCGAGGTCTTCTGGGTTATTTAAGTCGTAGTTTTTTTGGATTGCTAGCCAGGTGAAAGCGCGGTACATGGCGCCGGTATCGAAAAAAATGTAGCCTAATTCTTCAGCCAGTTTTTTTGCGATAGTGCTTTTACCTGTAGCTACAGGACCATCAATAGTAATAATCATAGATGAACTCCATTAAACTGAGCTTGAAGAAACAGATAAACAAGGGGAGCCGTAAAAATTATTGAATCAACCATGTCAAAGACACCACCGACGCCCGGAAGATTATTGCTATCTTTGACCCCGGCATCTCTTTTAAGCAATGATTCCGCAAGATCGCCAAATTGGGCTAAGATACTTATACATATGCCCAGCAGAAGACTTTGGGTAAAGGTAATTTCCATACACCACTTCTGAGGAGCAACATTGGCAATGAAATAGAAGGCCACGCTGACAGCCATTGAGGTTAAAAGCCCCCCTATGGCACCTTCAAGAGTCTTCTTAGGGCTTAGATTTGGTGCTAATGGCGTGCGGCCGATATATTTACCCACAAAATAAGCGCCGGTATCAGTCATTTTTGTCACAAAAAGCGTATATAAAAGCCAGCAGCGGCCATCTTGCGCACTTGTTTCAGGAAAAAAATAATTGATTTTCACCAAAAAAGAGAGAGGAATCGCCAAATAAGCAATGCCGAAGGTTGTCATGGCAATATTGCTTAGGGGATTACCCCCCTGAATTAAATAATAACCAAAAAAACTTAAAAGTGCGGTTAATAAAATAGCTTCCGGCAGGATTGCAAGTTGAACATGCTTTATACTTAAGTAGGTGGCAAACGTATAGAGAGTTGAAAATGCTATAGCTGCAGTTGCAAGGGGATTGAACTTTTTGATATTGGCGAGATGAAAAAGCTCTGAGAGGGCTCCGGCAATAGTGGCAGCTATTAAAGTAATATAGAAAAAAGGGATTGCAAAGGAATAATAGATGATTAACCAAACAACAAGCACAACTATGCTGTTGACCAAAACCCGCTGTCCAAAATTGCTCATTTTGTCAAGCATTACATGCCTCCTAGGCGTCGATCGCGTGATTGAAAATTCAGAATGGCATTAAAAAGGCAATTATGATTGAAATCGGGCCATAAAACTTCTGTCACGTATATTTCTGCATATGACATTTGCCAAAGCAGGTAATTGCTTAAACGCATTTCTCCACTCGTCCGGATAAAAAGATCGGGATCACCCCAAGGTGTTGTATCTAGATACTGACTGATCAAATTTTCGTCAATCTTATCCTTGGAAATTTTTTTGCTGTCCATATCGGCAATGATTGCGCAGACAGCTCGGCAGATTTCATTGCGGCTGCCATAATTTAAAGCCATCACCATATTTATATCGTCACAAGATGCTGTGGCAATTTTAGCCTCTTCAACAGCTTGCCTAGCATGACTAGGGAGTTGTGAGAGGTCTCCGATGCTGCAGACCTTGATGCCATAGTCGATCATTGTATCGCGCTGTTTAGTGAGAAAATCCTCTAATAACCACATCAGCATATTGACCTCTTCAGGCTGTCGAGACCAATTTTCAGTAGAAAAAAGATAGATGGACACAGTTTTGACGCCAAGCTCCCTGGCAGCTTTCACGATTTCTATCAGGTTATCTCCGCCCTTTCGATGGCCAGAGAAAGCTGGTAAGTGATTTTTCTTTGCCCAACGGCGATTGCCATCGGGAATAATTGTCAAATGACGGGGAATACGTTGCAACTCTAAAGCCGAAAGCTGTTGAGAGGAATAAAAATTTGTCTTTAAGGAAGCTTGTCTCATTTAACACGCTCGAGAGTTTTTGGCAGTACTATCTTTCAATTAAACCATAAAAACAAAAATCTCGTCGAGGTAAACCAACTCAGAGAGGGTAAAAAATGCTCCCAAAGGATTTTTTAAGAAATTTTAACCCATTTGGCACGTAAAATGCACTGATTAAAACGTATTCTTTTAATCAGGGAGGGTTTCAATATGGAAACGAAAGTCCAACTACAAAAAAAGCTTGCGATCTTAGAATCTGCAAATGACCACTTGATTTCAGAGTTAGCTTATATTGATGAATTGATGTACCTCATAGGATTTAACAACGGGCTTGATGGCTTGAAAGAAACTGCACAGGAATTTTGTGAGGATCTTGAAAGCAACCCGCTTGATGAATATCAATAAAAAAGCTTTATTATGTTGTATCCTGCAGCGTCTCGCTGTAGGAGTGAGTGAAGCGTAAATGCTTTTCTTTGTGATTCTAGCACCTGCTGCGAGACACATTTCTGTCCTGAGGGATTCCTCACTTCCAACAATACGAGCTACCCGTGTTTTATTTGCTCCGGAGCGAGTAACCAGGATAAGCAAGAGTTTCTAATGCCTTATTAACCGCTTTAGAATAGTTGGAGTATTCATTTTGCAGGTCAAAAGGTGTTACATCATAGATGATATCTGGAGTGACACCTAAATTTTCCAGTGGGTTATTCCCTGTCCTTTGAGCAAAGGAAGCTGTGCATGAAAAAAGGCTCATCCCAAACAAATTAGGGTATGAGTACATTTCGACATATCCACCTGCACCGCTTGTTCGGGTGCCAAAAAGAGTTGCTCTCTGATTGTCTTGTAGAATTGCAGGTAGAAAATCTGCACAGGAGAAATCCAGACTATCGATAAGCATTAGTATCGGTCTGCTGTAGGTCGCAAATGGATGAGGTTTGGCTGCTGTAATACCATAGAGGTGATGTTGGTCAGTGATGTGATGGCCCGCATTCCATTGATCGATAACAAATTGAAAGTGCTTTATTGCTCCCGCGACGAAATCCATATCGACATTGTAGCCAGAGATAGAATTTCCAAAAGTTTCTTTTGCCGAGCTTTCATCATCGACATATGCCAATGCTTCCAAATAATTCAATGCTTCATGCACATCTTTTTGGGTGATTGTAAATGCGTGTGTCGGTAAGACTAATGGAGTCTTAGAGAGCATTGAAGCTATGGCGTAAGCAAAAAAAAGATCTCCCCCCGGATTACATACTTGATCGACCACTAGTGCGTCAGTAGACATTTCAAATTCTTTAATTAGATAGGCAAATTCTTTGGCATTGTGTTCATCTTGGACATCAAAGCTAGGAATGCGTACATAACCGATAGGTCTCTTCGTACTGGGATGTTCAAATATGTAAGCATTAAAAGTTGAAGGGTGTGAAGTTTTCCAGAGGATTTTCCCTAAGAGAGGAACATAGCTTTTAAAGTGGCCGATGGGGAAAAAATCATCGTCGATTATATCGTTGGTTTGCCCTCTGAGGCGGTTGATTTTTTTGTAAACATCTACAAAAGATTTGAAGTAGGGAGTTATCATCGACTTATGAAAAACGGAATGAGGAGTGCTCTGTGCATCGCTTCCTGAGGAAATTAAGGCTTTATAATTGTCGGTAAATGGTGGAGAGATCTCTTCATCACCGTAGAACCATTCCAAAGAGCCTTTTATTTGCCTTCCACGCCTTAGTGCTTGCAGGGGGACTTTTCCTAGTTGAGGGTTCTGACCATCAGCTCCAATTCTCAAGGTTAATGCAATTTCTGCCAAGGCATTATCAGTGGAAGGCAATCCGCGGTTAAAGTGACGTGACCGAAGTTCATCGACCACTTCGCTGACGGGGCGATCGTTAAAGCTTATCAGTTCATCTCCAACTTTTAGATTCATTCCTCTTTCCCAGAGGAGTTTTTCATCGATCCATGAGACAAAGTAGCGTCCTTGGCTGCTTTTTACGCGGAAGGGAAGATAAGAGAAACTTGTCGAATGAAATACAGCTTTTACATGGTAATCATAGCAACTATACAAAAATTGCATTAGAATCTGTCGGCCATCATCTAAATTCATCGTATCGGCTTCCAGAACTTTACTTTTGGCTTTTGCGATTTGGTCATCCAGATCCCATCCAGTGAGTAGAAACTTCCAATCTTTGGGTGCATATTTAATGCGGAAGGTATGCTTGATGCAATCAAGATTATCCAAGAGTTCTTGGGAGTATAAAGCTGACATACTTCTTGTATGTATGTCAGCTTTTTCAAATACTGGCATTTCACTCGCCAGCAACGGCAAAATCGATGCCGCTGCAAAAGTGGCGACTATACTTAACCAATATCTCATGAGAGGCCTTATTCCTTTGATTTCATTCTTACGCGAACACTTTCTTTAGGCCCTTGGGCAGTATCCGGAGCGTGGCTGATCACTTCAGTGTCTACGAATACTAGCTTATCATCTTCGACAGTGACAAGTGAGCGTCTGCCTTCATTTGGATGCATTAGCAGCTTTTCAGCTAACGGATCTTCGAGATATTCTTCAATAGTGCGACGCAGCGGTCTGGCGCCCATTTCGACCTGGAATCCTTTTTCAACCAGAAAGCTTTTGGATTTATCATCGAGCTCGATATAAATATCTTTTTTGGCAAGGCGTGCCTGAAGCTTTTTGAGTTCGATAGTGATTACCTGTAAGAGTCCTGCGCGGTCTAGAGGTCTGAAGATGATGGTGTCGTTTAAGCGATTGAGGAATTCCGGTTTGAAGCCTTTTTTTACTGCTTGCAGGATTTTCTCTTTAATATGTTCGTAGTCCATGGAGCTTTCCCCAGCTCCAAAGCCCATTTCAGTACTCTTCTTGATCAAATCAGCACCCATATTTGAGGTCATGATAATGATCGTATTGCGGAAGTCGATCTTACGTCCGAACGAATCTGTCAGGCGGCCTTCTTCGAGAATTTGCAGAAGAAGGTCCATGACATCCGGATGCGCTTTTTCGATCTCGTCGAAAAGAACAACGGAATAAGGCCGCTGGCGTACTTGTTCTGTGAGTTGTCCGCCTTCTTCATGGCCGACATATCCGGGAGGAGATCCTGTCATACGACTGACAGCAAATTTCTCCATATATTCAGACATGTCAACTTGAATTAATGCATCTTCGCCGCCAAACATATTGATCGCTAACAACCGGGCAAGCAAGGTTTTACCCACACCTGTAGGACCTAAGAATAGGAATGCCCCGATAGGACGATTCGGGTCTTTAATATCTGCGCGGCTACGGCGGATTGCTCGGCAAATTGTTTTTAGAGCTTCTTCTTGACCAATGATACTTTCTCTTAAAATTTCTTCCATCTTAAGAACTTTTTGAGTTTCACCTTCAGTCAGACGATAGAGAGGCACCCCTGTTTTCTTGGCGACAACTTTTGCAACATCTTCATCTTCGACGATCACTTCATGTTCTTCTTTGTTCGTTTCCCATTCAGACCGGATTTGTTGGAGCTGCTCGCGTAGATTTTTTTCTTTATCGCGTAGTTTTGCAGCTTTTTCATATTCTTGCTTGCTGATCGCTTCTTCTTTAGCTAGGCGAACTTCTTCGATCTCCATTTCATATTTGCTGATATCTTGCGGTTGATTCATCATGGAGATGCGCATTTTAGCGCCAGCTTCGTCGATGAGATCGATAGCCTTATCAGGTAAGAAACGCCCATGGATGTAACGATCAGAAAGTACAGCAGCAGCGGTCAAAGAACTTGGAGTATAAAAACACTTATGGTGTTCTTCATACTTAGTTTTTAGCCCTTGAAGAATCTCGATAGTCTCATCGACGCTTGGAGGGGCGATAACAATTTTTTGAAATCGGCGTTCTAAGGCGGCATCTTTTTCGATATGTTTGCGATATTCATCAAGCGTGGTGGCGCCTATACATTGGAGCTCTCCGCGTGAAAGGGCGGGCTTTAAAATATTAGAGGCATCAATGGCGCCTTCGGCAGCACCGGCTCCAACGATCGTATGCAGTTCATCAATAAATAGGAGAATATTTCCATTTTTCTTGATCTCATCCATGACTGCTTTGATACGCTCTTCAAATTGGCCCCTGTATTTTGTACCGGCAATCATCAGGGCTAGATCAAGAGTAATCAACTTCTTTTTACGGAGGTTGTCAGGGACATCGCCTTTAACAATGGCTTGGGCTAGACCTTCTACAATAGCAGTTTTTCCCACGCCGGCTTCACCTACGAGGACAGGATTGTTTTTGCGTCTTCGGCATAAGATCAATATCAGGCTTTCGACCTCATCTTTGCGTCCAATGACAGGGTCCATTTTACCTTCGCGACACATCTCTGTGAGGTCGTGGCCGTAGGCTTTCAGGGCAGGCATTTTGTCATTTGCTGAGGCCACAGCGGCTTTTTCGTAAGATTTTCCGTTGCCTTGCTGTCCACCAATCCCTTGAGGGTTAATGGGGCCGGGGAGTGGACCGCCCAAAGGAGGCAGCTGTAAGTTAAACGTTTCTAATTCTTTAAGGACTTCTTTCCTAACTTCTTTAAGATTGACATTCAGATTTTCAAGAACTTGAGCTGCAACGCCATCGGTCTGGCGCAGCAAGCCTAACAAAAGATGTTCAGTCCCGACATAGTTATGATTGAGATTAGCCGCTTCTTCGTTCGCGAATTCAAAAACTTTTTTTACTTTACCAGTGAGCGCGGGTTCTCCATAAACTTGAATTTCAGGACCATATCCAACAAGCTTTTCAACTTCTGCTCGAACAGTTTCGAAATCAATATTCAGGTTGCGCAAAACATTTACTGCTACACCTTGGCCGAGTTTCAATAGTCCTAAAAGAAGATGTTCAGTACCCAGATAATTGTGGTTAAGTCTTTGGGCTTCTTTTTTGGCCAATTTGATGACTTGCTTTGCACGATTGGTAAATTTGTCAAACATAACTATTTCTCTTTTGTTGCAGGTCTTGAGCCTGTAGACTATTAAATCTGAAGACTATTGCGAGAGGTTCATCGTACAGTGGATATTTTATCCGTAAGAGGCTTATAGCTGATCTTATTCTTCCTAGTAGTTTTTTGCAAATCTATACTTTAGGAGGAACAAACACATTGCATTTATATTTAGCCTGGAGTATAATATATGGCAAAAGAGCTGAAGAGTTTTTGTATTCAGTAAATCATCAGTCCAGAAATGAGACATCAAATCATTTAACCTTAGGTGTTTAGGGGATTTATGCTTAGTTCAGGGGACCATTTCAATACCCTTCGAATCGCTTATCGACCTTCTGATCACACCGTAAAATTTCATGTTATCCAGTTTTTATCTATAGGCAGGTTAATTGCCCTGTTTCTTAGCCACGGCAAGAGCATTCTTTATGCCCCTCTAATATAAGGTTATTCCATGGCAATGAGTAATTCGACTCCTTCCGAGTTCAAGGGTTGGCGACTTTTTTTATGGCCGATACATCGGCAAGAATTAAAAAAACTCATCCCGATGCTGTTGATTTTCTTCTTTGTTTCCTTTGATTATAACATCTTAAGGACAATGAAAGACACCTTAGTGATGTATGCACCATCCTCTGGCGCGGAAGTGATCCCTTTCTTAAAAGTTTGGGCCATGTTTCCGGGCACTCTCCTCATGACATTCCTTTTCACGCGTCTATCGAATAGATACTCTCGGCAAGTCGTTACATACATTTTAATGGGGATTTTTCTGGGTTACTTTGCGCTATTCATTGGTGTGATGTACCCATTTCGCGATGTGCTTGAGCCTTCTGCATTAGCCACTTGGTTGCAAGATGTTTTACCTGAAAGCTTCAGATGGCCGATTCTTATGTTCCGCAACTGGGTCTTTACCAGTTTCTATGTCATGTCAGAGCTATGGAGCAATATCGTTTTCTTTGTATTATTTTGGGGTTTCGCCAATCAAATAACGCGCGTCAGTGAATCCAAACGTTTTTATGGAATTATTGGTGTTGCTGCCAATGCTTCAGGTGCATTAGCCGGTCAAGCTTCTGTTTTTGTGAGCGGATTGGGTTATAATCCTAATCTCAACTTTGGCACGACCAGCTGGGAACAAAGCATGCTTTTTCTAGTTCTAATGGTGATAGCTGCCGGGGGATTGATCTTATTTCTTTTCAACTGGATGTACCGACATGTTTTAAACGATCCCATCTATTATGATCCTGCAGAGGCAATTGCCGAAGGGCGCATACAAGGAAAGCTATCGTTGCGCGAAGCTTTCAAATACTTACTGAGTTCCAGATATCTTATCGGTATTGCTGTTGTCGTGATCTCGTATAACGTTGTCATTAACCTTGTAGAAGTCATCTGGAAATTTGAAGTTAAAGAGCTTTATCAAAACCAGAGTGAATATAATGTTTATATGAACCAAGTGTCGACAATCATCTCTATTATTGCCACATTGTCCGCTTTATTTGTTTCTGGGAATGCGGTCCGAAAATTTGGTTGGACATTCACAGCCATGATGACGCCCGCCATATTGATGTTGACAAGCATTGCATTCTTCTCGTTCTTCTTCCTGAAAGAATCTTCATTTGATGGCTATACATTCCTGATGGGCTTTACCCCGCTGATGATGGTCGTTTTTGCGGGAACAACCCAAAATATTTTATGCCGATCGGCAAAATACAGTCTTTTTGATGCGACGAAAGAGATGGCGTTTGTGCCATTGTCTCCGGAGTGCAAGATTAAAGGGAAGGCGGCGATTGATGGTGTTTGTTCTCGACTTGGTAAGACAGGCGGTTCATTAATCCACCAGGTGCTTTTATTGTCGTTGGCAAGCTTTACTTTTAGCGCTCCATATGTTGCGGGACTGTTATTTTTAATTATAACTATTTGGATGGTTGCAGTGAGGGTGGTAGGGACAAGCTTCAAGCAGCTTACACAAACGCCTGTAACATCTACTGATGCAGAAAATGAAAGGATCGCATTGACTAACAATGAATTGGGATCGCAGATTCCAGTTAATGCAATTTAATTGAGGTTTTAATGTTTAAATATATTTTATTTACAAAGGCATTTAGATGTCTCTATCTATAGATTCTGCCCCTGAATTTGGAGCTTGGCGCTCGTTTTTCTGGCCTATTCATGGCTATGAATTGCGCAAGGTCCTGCCTATGGTGCTGATGTTAGTCTTGATTGGTTTCAACTATAGAATTTTGTATAATCTCAAGGACTCGCTTGTAATTACGACCTCCGGAGCAGAAGTGATCCCGTTCATCAAGATGTGGGTGCTGCTTCCTATGGCCATTGTGCTGACAGTGGTATTTGCTAGGCTGACAAATAAGTATAGCCAAGAGCGTGTCTTTTATATCATGGTCTCGATCTTTCTCGTTTTCTTTGCTATCTTTACCTTTTTTCTGTATCCCTTTCGCGAAATTCTGCAGCCGCATGACATTGCTCGAGATCTTCAGGCGAATTACCCAAGTTTTAAGTGGTTCATTGCCATTTGTGATAATTGGATATTTACTTCGTTTTATGTAATGTCTGAGCTATGGGGTACAATCGTTCTGCAAGTGATCTTTTGGGGTTTTGCCAACGAAATTACACGCGTTGATGAAGCACGACGTTTCTATAGCATTTTTAGTATCGGGGGTAATTTGGCTTCGGTCCTTGCTGGCATGTACCTTATTTTCTTTATTTCTTCCGATTCTATTTTTGATCTCAATTTGCAAACAGCATTAGAAATTGAAGAGATTAAAGAAGCTGATTGGATGCATAAATTACAATGGATCATGGGAATCATTATTGCTTGCGGTATAGGAATCATGGCTTTATTCCACTGGACCAATAAGCATGTGCTTAACGATCCATGTTTCGATGGCCTGCATAAAATTAAGAAAGTCGCTAAACTGAAGGGCCGCCAATCGCTGCGGGAGAGCTTTAAATATCTTAAGAATTCTAAATATCTGGTTTGTATTGCTGTTCTAGTGATCAGCTATAATCTAACTATTAATCTTGTCGAGATTGTTTGGAAGGACCAACTTAAGCAGCTGTATCCTGCAAAAGCTGATTATCTCTGGTTTATGAGCTGTGTGTCCCTTTCCATGGGGATTGTTTCTACTATTACCGCATTTTTTATGTCACATATGATTGCACGCTTTGGATGGACTTTTACCGCTTTGATAACACCTGTAACGATGATGGTTACATCAATCGGTTTTTTTACCTTTCTGCTATTTCGCGAATCACTTGCTCCGATGGCTGTCGTCCTTGTAGGGACAACACCATTAGCAATCGCTGTATATATTGGGTCGGTACAAAACTGTTTCAGCAAGGCTGCGAAGTATTCTGTTTTTGATGCGACTAAAGAGATGGCCTTTATTCCTTTGGACCATGAAAGCAAGCTTAAAGGCAAAGCCGCAATCGATGGTATCGGTTCGCGTCTTGGGAAATCGGGCGGTTCTCTGATTCATACCGGCCTATTAATGATCTTTCATACTTTAAGCAACAGCAGCCCCTATGTCGCTGCCATCTTATTGATCGTCATTCTTGGATGGACAATAGCCGTTTCCTCACTGGGCAAAAAGTTTAATGAGTTGACTTCTACTAAACCAACAGAAAATGAAGAATCTGAGCCCAAAGCAGCACTTGCAACAGCTCAGCTTGTGGAAGGCTAAAAAGCAGTTATGGTCCTTTCACGCCTCTTGAAGGCTGGCGTGTGGCATTCATTGAAGAGTGCGGAGCGCCGGTTGAATTGATTGAGACCAAATTGACAGAGGGGCAAATTAAAACTCGTGAAAGTGAAGTTTTTACAATTCCAAATTCAGTCCAGAGGCTTGAGTAGAGAATGAAAAAGTGGTTTTTGTATTTTATAATTGTTATTTGTTTGACTGTCAAAGTCCATGGCTGGTGGGATGTTCCTCATATGCTGGTAGCGCAAATTGCTAAGGACAATATAGAACCCAAAACTTGTGAACGTGTAGAAGAGCTTCTGTCCTATTTCAAAGACCATTTTCCAAAAAGCAATTCCATTGTGACGGCTGCTTGTTTTCCAGATGATATTACATCTTTAGGCCTATCCGGCTTTAAAGTATGGCATGGAATGTTAACCCCTTATTGTCCTGACCACTATTTGTCAGAAGAGACTTTTAGCTGTATTGAAGCATTGGTTAATGATAACAATATTCTTTCAGGAATTAACCAAAGCTTGAAAACTTTGCGTAATCCTTCCGCAAGTAAATGGGAAAAGTGTTTTCTGTTGAGGTTTTTATTACATTGCGTAGCTGATATTCACCAACCTTTGCACTGTATTCAGATGTATAGCAAGGAGTTTCCATCCGGCGATTTTGCTGGACATCGTTTTACAATCTCGGAAATGCCCTATGCTGATCTACATCAACTTTGGGATGCAGCATTTGGAATCGGATTTAAAAGAATGAAACGTCCCTTATCCGATCAAGATGCCCTCTGGATCAAAGAAACAGCAGATTTTATCGCGACCAATTTTCAAAATGAGATTTCTCCCCAAATTCATAATATGAATATCTCTGAATGGAGCCAGGAAAGTTATCAATTAGCCATAGATTTTGCTTACACAGGAATTCAGCCTGGGGATAAACCTTCTCAAGATTATTTGGACAAGGGCGAACGCATTGCTTTACGCCAAATTGCCCTTGCAGGCTTTAGGTTGGGCACTCTTCTGGAAGAGCTTTTTGGTGAGGTAGCCTGCGGCGTCTCGCAGCAGGAGTCAGGGGTGAATGATGAGCTAAACATCAATTGATAGCCGCAAAATGCAGCACTTGTAGTCTAACGTAAGTAAATTTGGAGCTCGAAGGGGCAGCTGCCGCCGCCGCATTCGCGGCTTTAAATTTATTTTTGTTAAACCACTGGCATAGGCCTTATCATTACCCATATTTCAAAATCTAGGGTTAGATAAAAGAGAATATTAGCAACCCGCAGCTGCGGCTCTCTTCGCTATCGCTCGCAAGCCTTGCTACGGGCTAGGGTGTTGTTTTTGTGCAAAAAATTGGGTTTTTTATTCACATGAATTTAAGTATATTTAGGTATAACCTATTTAAGGTAATGTATTGCGATATACTTCACAAATGAACCTCTAGCCGCGAAATGCGGCGACAGCATGTAGCCACACGCGTAAGTGTGGTAGACCAAGTTGTAGAG
>JACCVN010000092.1 GCA_013698165.1 Parachlamydiaceae bacterium
AGGGAAGAAATGCTATAGTTAACCAAAAATTGTTGAGTATTAAAGCCTTAGGGTGTGCAAATGTTAGTAAACTATAATTCCGATTCTGTCTATAAAATTTTAAATCGCTATTTTTGTACTTTCCTTAATGATCGAACGCCATACATTCACATTGAAGAAAAAGATGGGAAATTTTCAATCAATGCAGTTTCCTTACCGGAAACAAAAAAAATTTCCGCCTTAATGAAGCAAGCGCGCATTTTAGAAATTATGGCAGAAAAGCTCTATGAACAAGCCTCTAATTCAACTTGCAGCAGCCCTTCTTTAAGTCCGTCGGCCACTCTTTGCAATAGCGGTTCAGGAATTAGAACATTGAAGCAGAAAAACGATTCAATTACCATTCAGGATCTTTTTATTCCACAGACACAGGAAGATATAGATAACTATATTGAAAAAAAGACTCTAAAGTATTTTCATAAAGAAAAGTTGTTGGCTCAAGCTACTCTTCTTTGGGGTTATACACATGGTTACATGAAAAATGAAACTTCTCAGGCTACTGTGGAAGCTAGTGAAGAATTCCAGATTTTTTCAGAAATAGAAATGAAGCCTTTGAAAGAAAAAATCGCTCTAGGGGGAATTACCTTTGAGAGGGTCGAAGTCCTTCTAAACCAGCCTAGACCGATATTAAGTGCCCTTGCGAATGACATTTGTCGACAAATGAGTTTTACAATCTTTAATCCTTCTCAGATGAATATTAAGCAGGGCTTCAAACCTAAAAATGAGAGTCCGCAAGCAATCCGAATTGCCACAATAGAGCATTTTGAGTATCTTTTAGTGTGCTTTGCCACGCATTTCTTTCCGAAAAAAAGAGAGATTTATTTGACAATATGACGCCATTGCAACAGCTAGCCTTGTTCCTCAAGTCAATGAATCAAAACCTTTGTGTCACTCCTTTTCAATCGGTATCAATTGCATTACCTTTATGCTTAGGGGAGATTTACAAAAAAGTAAACGGGCGAGCCATTGAATATAGTTTTGGGGATCATTGTTTTATGCTTCGCACCTCTCAAGTCGCAATGATAGAGAATATTTACAACTGTGAAATTAAAGTTGTCAACTTAACAACATGTAATTTTATAGACACCTCCGATCCATGGAGCATACGGCTAACTGTAGAGCTTGGGATCCGCAAAGGAAATATTAACGAGTCTCAGCCAAAAATGTCTAAAGAAGGGATTAGCAACATACAAAAACATCTCATTGAACCTCTTACTCAATGTGGGTTTAAGATAAAGATAAGTGAACAATTAAAACGGATAATTCACAAAGAAAATAATCCCATATCGATTTCTAATTTTATTTTTAAAGGAAAAAAGTGACATGGCTTCGATTAGCGCACTTAAGGCCCCACTAGAAAGCATTGCTCTAGCTTGCGAGCCCCGTAAAAGAAATCCGGATATTCCAAATATTATCATGAACAGGAAGCCTGTGTGGCAAAAATATGATAACGAATTGACCTTTGGTGCAGCGCCGGTGAATGATCTGCGTTATCAGTGGCAAAATTTATCACACTGGAATACGCTTTTAGCGATTGAAGACTTAATGATCGAAGGCACCAATTATCTTGCCTTAGATAAGGGGGGCAAGAAATTCTTAAGGTCTTATATCGCAAAAGTCTTTATCAATCATGACAGCATTATAGAAAGGATTTGGTCGCTCTTCAAGCATGCACTTCATGGGCAAGGTTGGATGAGCACTGCAGGCAAAGCTGAACAGTTAATTTCACGTATGGAAGAAATTGAATCTATCCATCGCAATAGACGGCCTATGCCTTACTGGGCCGCTGAAGAGAAATTTATACACCATAGCCTTTATGACAAAAAAGCCACTCCTCGTTCCGGAATTTATACATATCCTTCAATTAAAGGAAAAACTCCTGAAGATATCGCTAATTACAAAAAATATAGAGATCTTACACCTGAACTTAAAGGCATCGGCTTTATCAACGGAATTGATAATCCAAAGCCATGGGCAGAAGGAAATGCAAAGATTATTGCCGATATTTGCGGAGTGAAAACGACTAATGTTTATAACTCAACATTCGGAATATTCTCAGATCTGAAAGAAGCATTTTGGGGCTGGAGAGGATACAATACGAGGCCAGTCACTCAACTTCTCCAGATGTGGGATCAGTTTTTTGATCAATTCCCTTTAGAAAAGAAGTCTAAAGCCCGATTCCTAATAGTCTGCCACAGTCAAGGAGCTGTGCATGTTAAAAATGCATTGGCGCAATACGACGAAGTGCTGCGACAGCAAATTGAAGTCGTAGCTATTGCTCCGGGAGGATTTCCGGATCCGGAACACTGCGCAAAAGGTTGCTATAAAGCTTATATGGTGGGTTTCAAACGCGATTTTATTCCTATTATCGATTGGTTATGGACCGGTTCATATTTACCCCCTGGGATTGCTGAGACTGTGCCATCAAAGGGAGATGTCTATCATGACCATAACTTCAGAAGTAACAGTTATTCTAGTTTCATTAAAAAGCATGTGACAGAGTTTGTAAATAAAAAGCTTATTTGATAGAGTCAGCTCGACTTTATCCATGATACAATTGACAAAAGGCTCTTAGATGTTCAAAGTTTCTCACGCAAACGTTTCATTTATTTCAGGATTAATCTGGATCTGTGTTGGCTGCTTCTTATTGCAAATGGGCTTGAAATTGATTTTAGACCCTACATATGCCCCTGGCGGCAGCACTCCCATATTATCAAATATTCAGGGGGTCATGGGTGGTTTGCAAGAAGCCGGAATCGCACTGATCGCTATCGCTCTTTATATTGGCTATCTTAAAGGCAAGCATCTTTTAAGAAAATCTGCCCGTCAAGGCGTAGAAAGACTTCGGTCATTTCCCGATCCTATGCCTATTCAGAATATGTACAGCCCTAAGTACTATATTCTGCTCGGTGGAATGATCGGCCTTGGCATGTCGATGAGATTTTTAGGTCTTCCAAATGATATCCGCGGAGGCATAGATGTCGCTGTGGGTGCTGCTCTGATCAATGGTGCTCTCGAGTATTTCCGCTTGGGTCTAGCCTTGAGAAAGAAACGAGTAGACGCATCTTAGCAGCCCTCTAATCTTGGCTCGGCATTTACTGCCGAGCTATGTTTTATTTTGATTGAAGGAATTGCACTGCGGGCAGCGGGTAACTTCTTTTTGAGGATCTTCCAAATAGCAAAATTGACAATATTCGCACACGTAAAGCTGATGCTGAGCCACTTCAAGCTTGGATTTGCGTCCAAAATAGTGCTGCAAACCCCAAATCCCTAGCAATGACCCTAAAGTCAGGCATAGGTAGATCATTAAGGCTGTAGATAGTGAAACTTCAATCATAGTCTAAAAAGTTAATTGTTAATTCAATTTTGCCTTTCTCAATAGTCTGGTGTGAACCTTTTTCAAAACTTAAGTCTTCCAGCAGGCTGATCATAAGCCAATATATTTTTGGATCGTTATTTTCATTTTGAGCTTCCCACCAGATAATTTCTCCTTGGCTTTGCTCTACCATTACAGAAAAAGTTAGATTGTAAGAACTATTTAATTTCGTTGAAGGATTTAGCAAAGCGAATCGTTCAATCTTCCCACGGCTTTGCTCTTGATTTATGATGACATCCCTTTCAGCAATGATCCCTGAAGCTTTGGCATGGAATGGCGAATTTTTTGTTTTTGGGGAAAGAATATTGATCATAGGTTGAATTTCAATTCTATCTTCTAATGCCACAAATGCGCTCTTTGAAGCTATTTCAGGTTTAATGATGTCCTTGGAAACAAGATCGGATTGTCGCAGAACCGCTGGAAGCTTAGAAGGCATCATGCGGGGGACAATCAAGTAGTCCGGCACAATACTATTTTCGTCATAATGTACTGAAATCTGTTGGTGTGGGTCTGAAAAGAATTCTGACGCGACCAATACAGGCGATATAATAGAGGCTTCATAACTAATCTTAAAGGGAGAAATTTGGAAGAGCAAAAGGGCGAACAGATGGCAAAATAATGCATAACATAGAGCTACAAGGAAAGACCTGCTCATCAAAGCGGGCTTATCTCTTAATATGACGCTCAGTTCGCGAGTTTTCGCAACTTTCTCTAGCTTTAGCATTGGAGCAAGGCCTAGTTATTCTGGTATGTGCCCGACTATAGCAGACTTACTCAGAAGAGACAAGGTGGGAAGGAGTGATGAAGAGCAATGATAAATGGTGAGTGAAGGGTGCTGAACTGAAGGCTGCCTGTTTCGCACTCATCATTGCCTTTCAGTTCAGCACTCACCACTCGCCACTCACCACTCGCCACTCGCCACTCGCCACTCACC
>JACCVN010000388.1 GCA_013698165.1 Parachlamydiaceae bacterium
GCAGCGGGACAACTGTGGAAGATGTGAATAAACTGGCAAAGTCTTTCAAGCAAGCAAAACAGTTTTTTAAAAATATGCCGAATATGAAACAATTAGAAAAGATGATGGGAGGATCCCAATGGCGTTAACAATTAGACTTCGGCAGCAAGGCCGCAAAAACCACACGGTTTACCGCGTGGTCGTAATGGACTCTCGCGCTCGGCGCGATGGTAAATACATCGAATCTGTAGGTTGGTACAACCCACTAGAAGCACTATCAGAGCGCAATTTATTCATTCTTCCTGATCGTATCCAGCATTGGGTCGGTTTAGGTGCGCAAATGTCTGAAAATGTAGCCCAACTGGTTCGTCAGTCAGCTCCAAGCATTGTACGTGAAATGACTGAACGCACTTTAGCCCATAAAGCTAAGGCAAGAGCTAAACGCAAAGCGCGTAAATCGGCTGCAGCATAAATTGCATATTGATATATTATCTCTTTTTCCTGGCTATTTCAAAGGTCCTTTTGATGAAAGTATCATTAAATTGGCAATAGAGAAAGGGCTTTTGGAAGTTAATTTGATCAATATTCGCGACTTTGCCGACAATAAGCATCGCAGAGTCGATGACCGCCCCTTTGGCGGCGGACCCGGAATGGTCATGATGCCTCAGCCTCTTACCACTGCGATAAATAGTGTGAAAAAAGAGGGTTCGCATCTAGTCTATCTGTCGCCGCAAGGGGCCGTCTTCAATGCTGCCAAAGCCAGGGAATTAGCGACGCGTAAGCATCTTGTTTTATTATGTGGTCATTATGAAGGTGTCGACGAGCGGATCATTGAAACGCTTGTCGATGAAGAAATTAGCATCGGCGATTATGTGCTGACAAATGGATGTTTGGCAGCGATTGTTCTGATCGATGCTCTTATGAGGTTTGTGCCCAAAGTGCTAGGGCATAGTGAAGCGGCAAATGAAGATTCATTTGAAAATGGTCTTCTTGATTGTCCTCATTACACTAGGCCTGAGCTATTTGAAGGCCTTGCAGTTCCGGAAATACTGCTGAGCGGCGACCACCGAAAAATCGCCGCCTGGCGCCATGCAAAAGCAGTGGAAAAAACTAGGCGCATGCGGCCGGATTTATTACAATATTTAGAAGAGTAGGGTTAAAATGAGCAAAGCAGCTATCATTCAAGAGCTGGAAAAATCACAGCTAAAATCTTCAATTTGCGCGTTCTGCGTCGGCGATACTATTCGCGTACATACGCGCATTATCGAGGGTGAAAAAGAACGTGTTCAAATTTTTATGGGCACGGTTATCGCTCGTAAAGGCACAGGCCTTTCAGAGACTTTTTCTGTGCATCGCGTTGCCTATGGCGAGGGCATGGAAAGAGTGTTTCCTCTAAACAGTCCACGTATTGCCAAGATTGAAGTTGTTAAGGAAGGTGCTGTTCGCCGTGGCAAACTGTACTATCTACGCGGTACATCAGGTAAAAAATCTAAAGTTAAAGCTAGCCGTGGCCGTCGTAAAGTTGCAGTGGCTGCAGTTGCTAACAGCGAAAAGAGTAACGATTCTGTAGAGAACAACGAGTCTACAGAAAGCTAAAGCATTCTTTGACTCGACTTTAGGATTTTTAAGGAAGTGCTAGATGCAATTCATTTGATTGATCTATAGCGGTTTATAAACCGCTAAAGATCAATTTGTTGCGCTAGAGCCTCCTTAAAAATTCTAAAGTCGAGTCTTAGTTGAGAAATGTCCTAATCGTTTTGATTTCATTTGAAAAAGATATTCTTATCCCATTCCTGCCTCTAGATCGAGCTTCAACATTCCCACCGAGATTATAAATAAAAATTGGTGGACTGGGCTAGCACACTGTCAAGGTAGTGTTTTCGACTATTTCTGCGTCAAAGCCCCGTGGTTTGCCAATCGTAGGGGCTGTATTTACTAATACAACCCCTTTTATGATCGACACACCGCGGGAGCTTTCACGCTAGAAATAGCCGGAAATACTACCTTAACAGTGTACTAGCCTTGCGCCATCAATGGTGTCCCAGCCAACCTTAACTATGGTCACATGGCATCAGTTGCGAACTATGTCGTTGAGTCGAGGGAGTTTCGCACTAGCCCAGCCCACCAATTTTTATTTATAATCTCGGTGGGAATGTTGAAGCTCGATCTAGAGGCAGGAATGGGATAAGAATATCTTTTTCAAGTGAAATCAAAACGATTAGGACATTTCTCAACTAAGACTCGACTTTAGAATTTTTAAGGAGGCTCTAGCGCAACAAATTGATCTTTA
>JACCVN010000392.1 GCA_013698165.1 Parachlamydiaceae bacterium
TTCTGATACAGGAACCTGATGTGCACGCCAAGTGCCTTCAATCTGAATATTATCAACGAATTTAGGCCCTGTCCATCCTTTAGGTGTTGCTAAAACAATCATGGGCCAGCAAGGCCGCTGCAGAAGAGCTCCTGATCGCGCAGCTTGCTGAATTGCTTTGATTTCAGCAATGACCTCATCAAATGTCAATGCCATCTGCTCATGCATTTTTTCCGGATCAGAACCTTCAACAAAATAGGGATGATAACCATAACCAACTAGAAGATCTTTAAGTTCATGCCTTGGAATACGCGCAAGCACAGTAGGATTGTCAATTTTATATCCGTTAAGATGTAAAATTGGCAATACAGCTCCATCGCCTCTAGGATCTAGAAATTTATTAGAATGCCAACTCGTAGCCAAAGGACCTGTTTCAGCCTCCCCATCCCCTATAACGCAGCAGGCAATAAGATCGGGATTATCAAAAACGGCGCCATAGGCATGTGAAATCACATATCCAAGCTCCCCACCTTCATGAATAGATCCTGGGGTTTCAGGGGCGACATGGCTAGGAATGCCACCGGGAAAGGAAAACTGCTTAAACAGCTTTTTCATTCCAATGGCATCTTCTGTTATGGAAGGATAAAATTCGCTGTAGCTGCCCTCAAGATATGTGTTGGCAATTAATGCCGGTCCCCCATGACCTGGACCTGCCAAAAATATCATATCGAGATCATGTTCTTTAATCACTCGGTTAACGTGAGCATAGATGAAATTCAGTCCAGGTGTCGTCCCCCAATGTCCCAAAAGTCTAGGCTTAATTTGCTCGAGCTTTAACGGCTCTTTCAGTAAAGGATTGTCCATCAAGTAGATCTGTCCTACGGAAAGATAATTCGCCGCCCGCCAGTAGGCATCGATAAGCTTCAGCTCCTCATTGAGTAATGGCCCCGGAGCATTTAACATGATCAATTTGTCTCCACTCATTGTTTACCAACTTTTTTAAAACGTTCTACTTTGTGATGGCAATAAGGTTCCTTCCCGGTTTTTTGATAGTATTGCTGGTGGTACTTTTCTGCCGGAAAAAATACTGTTGCCGGGGAAATCTCAGTAACCACCGCGTAACCACTGCGTTTTAATTGTGCTACCAAATCTTCAAGAATTGATTTTTGCGTCTCTGTGAAATAGTAGACTACCGAACGGTATTGCGAGCCTTTATCAGGCCCCTGCCCGTTAGACTGTGTTGGATCATGGATTTCAAAGAACTCCGTTGCGATTTTTTGGAAACTTGTTTTAAGAGGATCAAATACAATTTCGACAGCTTCAGCATGGCCACTTTTACCACTGCAAACTTCTTCATATGTCGGATTGACGATAGTCCCGCCTATATATCCCGATGTTACCTTTGTTACACCTGTAGATTTTGACATCAAGTGCTCTACCCCCCAAAAGCAGCCTCCGGCAAATATCGCTTTTTCATAACCTTCTTCTGTGTGCGAAGGCACAAAGAGCAACGATACAGAATTCACACAATGGCGTGTGTTTTTACCAGTCAGACCCTCACCTGAAAATACATGGCCCAAATGTCCATGGCATCGGGTACAGAGGATTTCAGTACGCCTGCCATCAGCATCAGTAATACGTTGGACAGACCCCGGGAACTCGTCATCAAAGCTTGGCCACCCACAATGAGAGTTAAATTTATCCGATGAAAGGTATAGCGGCATTGTGCACTGACGACAAACATAGATACCCGCTTGTGACAACTTTTCATAGCTGCCACTGCCTGGAGCTTCGGTCCCCTTCTGCAGGATAACGCGGGATTCTTCGGGAGTGAGCTTATTATACCTTTCCATAAAACCTACTTTGGAGATGGGATTGTTTTTACCCCAGCATGTCCTCAGTATTAATTATTTGAATTAAAATGCAATTGCTTAGTTTACCCTGACATTATAGAATGAAACTTTTGCATGCTGTGGCGAGACGCAGCAGCCCACAATACACAACTTTTTCGAAGATATTATGAAAACTTCTAGCCTCAATCACTGTCGTTCCATATTGCAGACAGCCAACCAATGGTATAAAACCAAGCGTAATCGTCTTTCTGACGATCAAGTTCAATCCCTAGAAAAGCAAATGCTGTCTTTAGAAAGCGCCATTAATGCCAATGATACCCCAGAGGCTTCACGAAAGGCCGATCTATTAGAGGCATATAGCAAAGAGAACTTCAAAAAATCAATCTTTGACTATACCAAAGAATTTCTTATTGCCATCTTAATCGCCTTGGTTTTAGCTGTTGTCGTTCGACAAATGTGGTTTGAACCTTACGTAATCCCGACTGGATCGATGCGTCCGACATTCCGCGAGCAAGATCATGTGACTGTAAGCAAAACAGCCTTTGGCCTTAATATCCCCATGACCACAGGCCACTTTCTTTTTGATCCTTCCCTCGTTCAACGCACGGGTATTGTCACCTTTACCAGCGAAGGGATTGACCGCCTGGATGAAGATACAATGTTTATGTATGTTATCCCTTACAAAAAAAGATTGATCAAGCGCATGGTCGGCAAGCCGGGCGATAGCCTCTATTTTTATGGTGGGCACATCTATGGTGTTGATCAAGAGGGAAAAGCTATTGAAGAATTGATCGGAAGCCCCTGGATGAAAAACGTCGAATACATTCCTTTCATGGACCTCAGCGGTGAAGTCGTACCAAAAAGCAGCAAGGAAGCTCTGATTACGCAGAATAATCAACCGATTGGAAAAGTGACTCTCACATCTTCCCGAGAACTTGTCGGGGAAATTTATGACGGAAAAAATTGGATTAAAGATGATCCGCAAGCTCAAAAAACTACTCACAACTCTTTAAAAGCTTATAGCGACTTTTTTGGCATTGGCAATTACGCGATGGCAAGATTATTGACAAAAGAGCAAGTTCTAGCTCTTAGCGATAGTGACATTAGCGATTTTGGCGAGGGGGTGCTCTACCTTGAATTGCGTCATCATCCAAGCCTCGCTTTTCCAAAACCTCTGCTTTTAAGGGATTCCCGACTTTCACCTATCCTCAATCCCTTGAGAACAATCATTCCATTACAGCAAAGTCATCTCGATGCCTTAATGGATCACATGTACACAGCAAGAATTGTCTTTAAAGATGGCAAAGCGACGCGATATAGTGTCGATAGCCCGCAATTTGGTAGCCAAAGTCCGACGTTTGCAAAAGTTCCCGACGGCACTTACGAATTCTATGAAGGCAAACTTTCAAGTTTGGGTTGGGGAGCCATTGAATATGCCGCGAGCAAGGATAATCCGCTTTACAGCCGCGACCCTAGCAATGTTCAAAAGCTCTACAATTTAGGGATCAGCACTAATAACGCCTATAATCCACAAGGTTCACAACAACTCTATTTCCCTTCCCGCTATGCCTATTTCCGCGATGGAGACCTTTATCTTTTAGGGGCACCTATCCTCAAAAAGGATGACCCTATTCTTGCAAAATTCAATGTCAAAGAATTACAGCGTGAGAAAAACTCGCCAAAAGATAAGCCTTACATTGCTTTTATGGATAATGGCCCGCCTCTTAAAGATGGAAAATATGATGTTGAAAAAATCCGCACTTTTGGACTGAAAGTCCCCGAGAAAAATTACTACGTTCTAGGCGACAATCATGCTATGAGCTCGGACAGCAGGGCCTTTGGCTTTTTGCCTGAAGCCAACCTGCAAGGGGCTCCTTCATTGATTATCTGGCCTCCGGGTGAGCGCTTAGGTCCTCCGCCGCAAAAGCCCTACCCATTGCTGACTCTGCCAAGACTCATTGTATGGGCTATAGCCGCAGCCAGCTTTCTGATCTGGTGGGTGCTGCACCGCCGCTATTTGCGCCGTCCTATAGTCATCGACAAAAAGGACTAACGACGAAAGCCAGGGCAAGATGCTCAAAATGTCGCTTGTAGTTTCGCTCTCTCTGTGTTCTCTGCCGGCTCTGTGGTAGTTTAATTGCTCTAATTCTTGATAGCCTTAAGAGGCTGTTCAAAACCTCTTTAAAAACAAAGCAAACGAACTACCATGGAGCCCACAGAGAACACAGACTCGACTTTAGGACTTTGCGCAAGGTAACCATCTTTTTGATTATTTAAACTCCTTTTTTTGTATTTTCAATTAGCTTAGATTTAATATTTTAGCTCAATCTAGGCTGACGTAAGATGATAT
>JACCVN010000405.1 GCA_013698165.1 Parachlamydiaceae bacterium
CTCTAATGGTCAATGTTTTATCGACGCGATCACGTCGGCATGTGGATTCGCAGGGAGCACCACAGATCATCCCACAGATTGAAGCAAATGGGTTAGGTCCTCGGGCGATTTTATATCCTTCTAGGAAATTCCCGGCGTGTAGCGCCAGCATGTAGCCGCGAGGATCCGTATTGACGGGGCAGCCGTCACGGCAATCGATTTGGCGTATATAGTAGTCTAAGTCGGGAATGACTACATCGTAGATTTCCTTATAGACGGCGATAATGTCATCAGCCACAAACTTCTCCAAAGTAATCGTACGCCTCCTAAAACTTCATCTGTATACAGGGAAAGTCTCTGTATTACTTCAGTAACCGCTCTTCAAGCTTAGGGCGTCTCGAAAGGAAAACTGTAACAAATGCAAGGAATTTCTAGAAATTATTTATTTAATTCTGTCAGTGGAATGCTGAAATTGAGGGTTTAGCGACAAGCATGATCAAATCCCGATCTACGTTTTTTGTAGCTTTGCATAATCGCGGGAGCGATAAAAGAGGGAGCCCGCATGAAGCACAAGCCCGGTAGGCTTGAAGAGGAATGTGGGGTGTAATCAATACCAAAGTCACAGTCACAGTAGCGACGACAGAGATAAATATCATTCATACAGGCTGCATTACTTCCATCTTATTTGGTCGACAAAAATAGCGTTTACTGGAGTTGGTCCATCAGGTGTTGCATATTTATGTAGGCCCAGTACTCGACAATTTGGTTATTTTGAATGCGGTAAACGGTCACGCCATTGTATGAGACAGGTTTACCTGTTGGATGTTGTCCTTTAAATTCACCTGTATGGGTGCCTTTTGCGTGCCATTGGATGGTGACGATATCTTTTTCTGAAATGACGATATCATTATGCACATGAAGATTGGGAAACGCCTTTAGCCATGTTTTGACGACATCTTCCATGTAATTTTTGCCGTAGAAATCGCCGATAGCACTATGGATGATCACATCTTTATGCACCCATGTCTCGATAGCGTCGATTTCTTTGAGATTCCAGATTTTGTTTGCGTATTCCAGAGCAATTTCTTTTATGGTTGACGTTGCTAAAAGAGTGTTCATAAGTTTTCTGATTGGGTAAAGTTTAAAAGTTTTTAATTTTCAATATTTTGAGATTGTACTTTCAAGGGTCTTTTGCCTTGTGTATATAGTATGAGAGATTTGACATTAAAAGTCTTAAGGATTTTGCAATTGATGTCCGTCGCTAGAAAAATTTGCTCTCGTTCTTTTTAGCTCTTGAGAGTTTGTTGTTTAGAATCACACAAAAAAAAGGTATTTCAATGAGAAAATTTGATTTTTCACTCATCACTGCTGGGATTAGCGCAACAGATCATTGCTTAACCTGATTTTGAAAATGTGCTGTTCTTCCCCTGCAAAGCCATTTCCAAAAGGTGGAAAAATAAATGTAGGTAACGTTTTTTCCACATGCTCCTTATTCATTGCGTTTTGAGAATTGGTAATGACAAGCTTTGAGACCTTTCCTGAGCGTAAAAGTGTCAGTTGAATGTCAACATCGCCATACTGAGGTAATTTAAGGAGCCGTTTGAGGCGATTCGTTAGCTCCAGCCCATAGTTATTCTCCAGACTGTTTCCAACAGAAATATCATTTTCAAAACTCCCACTGTTCAGTGTAGATAAAGTTTTGGGAGGCTCAGCCAAGGCAATAGTGTTATTTTTAGTTGCAGGGTTGTTTGAGGAAGAACTTGCCATTTTAAGATTGCTTTGGGCTTCTGCCAGAAGCTTTTTTTTCTTTGCAGCCGCAGCTTCTGCCGCCAAATTCTTAGCCGGTTCTATGATTGCCTTCGGTTCAGCCGGCGGTGTTTTTGTTGGCGGCGTTTTTGTTGGCGGTGAAGGTGCTTTGGGAGTAGATTTAGGTTTGGGGGGGACAGGTCTTGCCTCGATTTTTGCAACAGGGAGAGGTTTCTTTGTTTCAGGTTTTACGCTTGGCAATGGTTTTTTTTGTTCTATTTTAGGTGGAGTTGGAGTTTCTATTTTCTCGACTTTTTGGGGAGTCATAGGAGCTTTTATTTCAACTTTTGGTGTTTTGATAATAGGCTTTTCTTCAATTTTCTTGGGAGTTTCAACATCTATGGGTGTGGTGGTCTTAGGAACATCAATTGTTGCCGGATTGGATTGTAGAGTTTCTTTTTCGAAAACAGCCGGCTGTAGCGGCGTATTTAGGGCAATTGTTTGCACCATAAGCCTTTGGGGTTGCTTTAGCGGCTTGAAAGTTTCTTTTTGAATGGCAAACCAGGTAATGAGAACTAAATGCGTTGCGATCACAAGTGCGCAGATGGCGTAGAACCTATAGTATCTTGAGTCATTTGCAATTGCTGTGGACATTTTTAATTTTAACTCGGTTTGAGAATGAGATCTAATTCATTAAATCCTGCCCCTTCGGCGGCATTCTTGACAGACTGATAGGTTCCAAAATAAGCCCCCTTGTCTTGAAAAAGTTGAAGACGGGCAGTAGGATGATCCCTTTTAGCTTCTTTGAGTTGAAGAGCTAAAGCTTCCAAAGAGATTTTCTGTTGCCTAAATACAATGCTGTTGTCCCGATGAACATGTATGGCTAGGGGACTGGATTCTTGCACAGACATAGATGAGTTAGGCGCTCTTGACGCGTCTGCCAATTCGACATGCTCCAGTTCCAATAGAGGCGCTAGCACTATAAACATAATTAAAATAACGAAGACAACATCGATTAATGGCGTGAGGTTTACTGTCGGTTCTTCAAAAGGTAGTTTTCGTTTAATTAAATGTCTGGCCATTTATACGCCCCGCGGGCTAGTTGATCGTTTTTTGTCAGGCTGCAATGTCTCATCTGAGGGTGAGTGTTCTTCTGGAAGATCGGTTGATAAGTTCTCGTTGTAACTTCCTGTATTTTGCTCAGCCAAAAAGCTGTATCCATGTGATGAGTATCTGACGTCAACTTTACGGTATTGCATTTCAATAGTTGTTAAGATTTCCATGGCAAAAGAGCTCATTTCCGTTTCAAAATTGCTTATGGTATTTTTCAAATAATTATACCCGATAAGGGCGGGAATTGCATCCAAAAGGCCCAAGACAGTTGTGGCGAGCGCCATAGAAAGCCCACCCAGGACCATTTGGTGTGCGCCTCCCCCGTTGTGGACTTGCAGTTCTGAAAAAGTTGTCAAAATCCCCCAGACAGTTCCAAGTAAACCTAGGAAAGGAGCTAAGCTGACAATTGTGGAAAGGATGTAAAGATGACTTTCTAAATGCTTGGTTTGTGTGGCGATCGTTGAAGTAAGTTGTGATTCGATCACATCAATATCTGTAGCTGAAAGATGTGAAAAGTCTTGGGATTTATCTGAAGAGGTTCCAAAAAGGCGGTTTTTGTTGAGCATCTCAATGGACTGTTTGCGGAGTACTGTATAGAGGCTTAAAAAGCTATTATGCTCTTTTTGCCCTGAAGGTAAATTGCAATTTACGGTTAAAGGTGAATTTTTCTGAGACTCAAAATCTTTTTGAAATTGACCAGAATTTCGTCTAGCCATAGAAATGATCCAAATTTTATAAATTAAAATAATCCAGCTGCATATAGAAAGTAGTATTAAACAGATGAAAATTAGTTTTCCTAACGTATCTGATAGGAGATAAGCTTCTATAAAGGGATTACTTGTCAGAATTAATTGGTTTACATTCATTATGGAATCCTATAGGATAGGCTTTTCGATTTAAATAAGGCGCTTGAGAAATCCTATGACTTCCTTGCCTTACTTTATACACTCCTCGGTCAACTGGACCAGGTGTAAGTCTCGAAGACTATATACCCTGCGGGGTGTAAATTGCTAAGCTTTGTGAAGCTACAATATCCTATTTCCGCCACAAAATCGCAAGTGGTAAGTAGATCTTACAGATCTTTTTGGACAGAACGACCTGTCAATGGCGAAGTAGGTTTTCAATTTTAATTCGAAATGTGAGAATAATACTTATGGTACACGACTGGATTCGTTCGAAATTCACCTTTTTGTGCTCAATTCTAATATTTACTTTTTGCATCGCAGGAGATGTATCCCCACTAATGGGAGAAACTGCGCAGGCTGAAACGGTTCAAATAAATAATTCCCAAGTTGATGAAATCCCGGCGAAGCTTAGTCTTGTTGCAGAAGATATTTCTATACAACCAGGCCGTCCTTTCTGGATGGTCATTCATATGGACCTCAAAAAGGGATGGCATAGCTATTGGAAAAATCCGGGCGATTCAGGTATGCCAATTCAAATTGGTTGGAGCTTGCCTGAAGGAATCACTGTTGAAGACATCCAATGGTCTACTCCAAAACGTTTTAATCAAGGCGGCCTTATTGGCTACGGTTATGAAGATAAAGCTACTTTATTAGTGCGTGTATTGCCCTCAAGCAAATTGCCCCTCTCCACTAAAACTGCTAAGATTGAAGCTGAAGTTCGTTGGCTGGCATGTTCTGATGCTTTTTGTGTGCCCGGTGAAGATGAATTGTCTATAGAGTTGCCAGTGCTAGGCACTGAACCTGTTGCAAATGCAACGAATGTCGAAATATTTACCAATGCCCGCAGAGAGCTCCCAAAAACACAGTGGGATATTCATGCGCGGCAAGAAAACAATTTAATTGAAATTAGCCTGATCTCGCCCAATAACGCCTTGCCGGTTTTTACAAGCGCCTATTATATTCCTGAATCCAATGGAAATATCGACAAGATGGTCGAAGCGACCATTGTTGCTGATCCACTCAAGCCCGGAAATTACGTTGTCGCCATTAAGAAGATTGAAAGTTCAAAGCTCGAGACTTTGAAAGGAATTTTAATCCTCATTAATGAATCTGACCAAGGAACTGTTAGTGTGGCAATAGAGATCAATACTCCTATTGAAAACGCAAAAGCAGATGCTAAAATTGGGACAGCCGACATTAAGGGTCTAAAAATTCATCAAGCCGTTGTTGAGAAAAATCCTAAGGAATATACTGAATATAATGGTGAATTCGAGGGGGGCATTGCTCTGGCTTTATTATTCGCCTTTTTGGGCGGATTGATCCTCAATTTGATGCCTTGTGTATTTCCTGTGATCTCATTTAAAATTTTAAGCTTTGTTAAAATGGCTGGTTCAAGCCGTCGAGTCACTCTTCTACATGGGATTGCTTTTGCTTTTGGAGTGCTTGTTTCCTTTTGGCTGTTTGCTGGAGTCTTGCTCCTATTGAAAAATTATGGTCTTGAAGCCGGATGGGGATTCCAATTGCAGCAGCCGCTATTTGTTGCCTTTTTGGCTTCATTATTACTGGTTTTTGCCTTAAGCCTTTTTGGTGTGTTTGAATTTGGAGTCTCTGTCAGCGCACTTGCAGGTGATGCCCAACAAAAAGTTGGCAGTAATTCATCAGCACTTGCCGGTTCCTTTTTTAGTGGAATGCTCGCAACTGCATTGGCGACACCCTGCACAGGACCATTTATGGCTCCGGCGCTTGGATTTGCTGCGACGTTGCCCGCACTTTGGTCGATGACGATATTTACTTCTTTGGGCCTGGGAATGGCTTTTCCATATTTGATCCTCTCAGCTTATCCTTCCCTTTTACGCTTTTTACCTAGGCCTGGGGCTTGGATGACAACTTTTAAAGAGCTGATGGGCTTTATGATGCTTATCACTGTATTATGGCTAATCTCGGTTTTCGCCGCGGAAACTGGTATCATAGGCCTTTTACTATTGCTGACAGGCTTTTTGGTATTGGCGATAGCCTCTTGGATCTATGGACGCTGCTGCCTGCCTTCAGCAACAAAATTTAAACGTTACTTTGGAGCTGTTTTGACAGGGATATTTGCTTTGAGCGCATTATATGTTATTACTGTTAGCGCTGATTCTTCGATGACTGAAAACCATGTATCGCAAACTGAAGAATGGGAAAATTTCTCGGCTTCACGCCTTAAGCAGCTTCGAGATGAGGGCAAGCCTGTTTTCATCGATTTCACAGCTAAATGGTGTTTGGTTTGCCAAGCAAATCATCTTGTTCTTTCAACTTCTGAGGTCTATCAAAAATTGAAAGATAATAATGTTGTAAAAATGAAGGCTGATTGGACTCGCAGTGATCCTGAAATAACCTCTTTATTGCGTGAATTTGGACGCAATGGAGTACCACTGTATGTTCTTTATAGTTCAGATAGCGAAAAAGCTCCTCAAGTGCTACCGCAGCTATTGACTCCTGGATCAATTATTGAAGCAATAGAGAAAATTTGATTATGATCGATTCACACGCACATTTAGGCTCAGACGAACTTTTTGAAGATATTGATGAAGTTTTGTTTAGAGCTAAAGCAGCTGGGATTTCTGCGATAGTTAATATCTGCACAAATCCACTCACGTTGGAAAGGGGCCTGGCGCTTCGCATGAAATACCCTTGGATATATAATGCTGCTGCTACAACTCCTCACGATGTAGAGAAAGAGGGGAAAGAAGTTTTTGCTCGCATTGCTTACCATGCTATTAAAGGTGATCTCCATGCAATTGGGGAAACAGGCCTTGATTATCACTATACTCATTCCTCTCCTGAAATTCAAAAGCAGTACCTGCGACGCTATTTACGTTTAGCCTTGGAATGTAAACTGCCTGTTGTCATTCATTGCCGGGATGCTTTTAATGACTTTTTTGAAATTTTAGATCAGGAATATATGATTGGGGGCAAGCATGCCCCCGGCGTATTGCACTGCTTTACTGGAACAGTTTCTGAAGCTGAAGCCGTCATCTCTCGAGGTTGGGTTCTTTCTTTAAGCGGAATTGTGACATTTAAGAAAAGCGATGTTCTCCGAGAAGTTGCAAAATTGGTACCGCTCCATCAGCTTCTTATTGAAACTGATGCCCCTTATCTTGCACCGCAAAGCCATCGTGGCAAGCCGAACGAGCCGGCATTTATTGCTGAGACAGCCGCTCTGATTGCTGATGTTAAAAACATCACATTGGAAGAGGTTATCAAACAAACCGCCAATAATGCCCGCAAACTCTTCAATCT
>JACCVN010000410.1 GCA_013698165.1 Parachlamydiaceae bacterium
GCTCATAATACCTTATGCTATTCCTGAAGAAAGATTTCGTAATGATTTAGCCACGTTTGCAACGATGTCGATAGCGCGGTCGATCTCATCTTCATGAGTTTCCCGGGATAAACTAAAGCCAATGGCAGTATGTGCAATGACATCTTGAACCCCTGCGGCAGCGAGGAGTAATCCGATCTGTTGAAAGCTTCCGCCGCCAATGCTTGCAAAAACCCCTTTGCGATTGAGAGCATGCAGCATCGTTTCATTGGGGATACCTGGAAAGGCAATTACAGCGCAATGCGGGAGGCGTTCTTGATCCATGTAAAAAGGGACTGCTGCAGGATAGTGAGAAACGATCCCCATCTCCAACTTATCACGCAGACGGGCAACTTCACTGCAGAGTAGATCGCGATTATCGATCGCCTCTCTTGCTGCTTGGCCCAGAGCTATCAGTGCAGGAACATTAAAGCTTCCTCCTCTGCCACCGCCCTGTTCGATGCCGCCTAAAATAAGTGGACTGCAACGGTTACCTGAACGGATCCAGAGCCCTCCGGTTCCTTTAGGGGCATGAAATTGCTCGCCGTTGAAAGTAATAAAATCAGCTCCCAATTCACCAACTTCCATATAGAGTTTTCCAAGCATATGGGTGACATCAAGGTGGAGTGCGATTCCTCGTTCTTTGCACAATGCAACGATCTCTTCGATCGGGTTAATTATTCCTGTTAAGCCATTTGCGAGGGAAAGGGAAATCAATGCAGTGCGCGGGGAGATTGCTTCCGAAAGGATGTGAGCAGTGATTTTTCCCTCTTTGTTGGGATAGACCATTTTGCCAACACATTCAAGTTTCTCTAATCTTCCGATTGCCATAATGGCGGGGGCTTCATCGATATGTGAAGTGATCAGCTGATTTTTACCATTTACCATGACCTGGTCAAAATATGTTGCCAAAATCACTTGATTGACAGCTTCAGCACCTGAAGAGGTAAAAATAAAGTCGTCGACTTCCTTTGCTCCCAGCAGATCATAGACAGCTTTAAAGCTTTCTGTGATAGCAGGCATAGGCTCTTGCCCCCCAAGGTGTGGTGAAGAGGGTGATCCCCAAATTTCGCTGAAAAATGGCATCATTCTACTGACCACTTGTACAGAGGGACGAGTAGTCATGCTATTGTCTAAGTAGATCCCTCTAGGCATATATATTCTTTTTATTCATTTTTAACAAAACTGCCGTTTATGTATTCATAGATGATAGGTGCGCCTGTAGCTATTTCTAATTGCAGGACTTCCTCTTTTGATAAGTCATCGAGTTGCATGATGATCGACCTTAGAGAGTTGCCATGCGCGGAGATAAAAACATTTTTCCCCTCTTTAAGATAAGGGACTATTATGTCTGTAAAGTAAGGCAATGTACGTGCGGCTGTCATCGCTAAACTTTCGCCGGCCGGAGGTGCGGTATCATAGCTGCGGCGCCAAATTTTAACTTGTTCAGCCCCATATTTCTCAATTGTTTCGGCTTTGTTGAGACCTTGCAGTTCCCCATACATTCTTTCGTTAAGTTCCCATGCCGAAATCACCGGAATACAGCCTTTTTCAGTTTCTGCATTATGAATTTTACCCCAGGTTTCCATTTTCCCCTCCTGATGCAAAAGGACCGGGACTTTTCCTGAAGAATGTAAGCTCATCGCGAGCATTGCAGTCATCAGTGCGCGTGTCAGAGAGGAAATAAAGATTATATCGATGGGGATATCAGCAATTTGCTTTCCCCCTTTAAAAGACTCTTCTATACCTTCAACTGATAGAGGGATATCCACCCAGCCGGTAAAAAGATTAAGCTTGTTCCATTGCGATTGCCCGTGCCGCATCATAATTAATTTTGACATGCCGACCTTAAATATTTGCTTACATACTCGACATAGCTGAATCGGAGAAATTTTAGTTTCCAAAGCCTCGCGTTTGAGCCCATTTAAAAGAAGCTCTGTATTGTATCATACAGTGCCTCTTAAATGCGCTTAACCGGAGAGCTTTCGCGTTGCCCAAATTCTCAGATTCAGCTATGCCGAGGATAATTTGAAATTAAACTCTTACTTGCGTTTATTCTGCTATAAGTCGCATGATAACAGCTATAGGAACTCCTGTAAAGCACCATCAGGAAATAGGATACATGCCTGACGACCCCGAAATTCAAAGTACCCCTGATGGCCCTCCAGAAGTTGTCTCAGATGAGCCAACAAAGGATGACCTTGTTTTAACCGAGGAAGTTCCTCCACCGATGGAGGCAGAATTGCCCTCCGGGAAATTCGGTTTTATCAATAAGCAGCCCCTCTTTGTCAAAATTTTAGCCTCATTATTATTACTTTCAAGCCTGCTTTGGTTTGCGACACCAAAATGTTCATCCCCGACCCCTGAAAAAACCTACCTCATCGCTCTCAATAGCAACTGGTATCCTTTGCAATTGGCGACAAAAGAAAGGGACATGACGACCTTTTGTAAAGTTCTTTTTAATCTTATTGCAGCAAAGCAGGGCTTGCATTTGCGCATTATGGAAACAAAACTTGAACTCTTCAGACTTCTAGATAGTAATGCATGCGATGGGGTTATTTCAATTCTTTCACCCCCCGAGCTTACATCTAAGCGATACATTTCATCAGATGCAATCTATCAATTGGGTATTGTGCTAGTCGTTAAAAAGGATTCGTATTTAACTTCCTCTCAGAATATTGGTGACTCCCATATCGGGATCATCGGCAGCGCACAAATCTTGTTGCAAATTGCCCATCTTCAATCTGCAATTTTTACTAGTTATGAAAACTCTTCAAGAGCCCTTAACGATTTAGATAATAGAAATATCGATGGCGTGATCATCGATACCCTTCAGGCTAGCACTTTTCTCCATGGACTGTATGCGGGAAAGTTTAAGATATTATCCCCTCCTCTGGTCAAAGAAGGCATTGAGCTCTATCTTCATCAGAATAAAGAGTCGGAGCCATTTCTGAAGCTTTTCAATGAAGGCCTCCGAGATTTGCGCAAGAGTGGCACCTACCATGAGCTGATCGAACAATGGGGTCTGATCGATACTGAAGGCGCGAATAGCGGTTAAGAGATCTGCGTTTGTTCACCATAGCTTTAAGAACAAATAAAACTACCACAGAGCCCACAGAGAACACAGAGAGGGGCTTTTAAATTATTTACGGCTTTTGGAGCTTGAGCTCCAGGATGGCTTTTTAGTAAAACGATTAGTAAAAGGTAACCGTCAAATGAAGACTCAATCCCCTCTCTGTACTCTCTGTGGGCTCTGCGGTAGTATATTTGCGTTTGTTCACCATAGCTTTAAGAACAAATAAAAACTCATATTCCTGCGGGTATTTGCCTTTCTTTATGCCACTACGTGCCGACTTTATACCGGCCTTTAGTTGAAATTTCAGCTAGAGGCCGGTATACCTACTTGTAAACACGACAAACATCCAGAACACTATATTCATGCCGTACTCTTTCAAGCACTTCTTCATCTGCAGGCATTGGCTCTAGATGCCAGATTAGAT
>JACCVN010000447.1 GCA_013698165.1 Parachlamydiaceae bacterium
CTTGGAGACTTATGAGCTGATAGAGATGGCTTTAGAAGCTTGCGAATCATAATTTTTTTTGAAATTAAAACTTTGTGGGCTAGCAAATTTCTGAAAAAAAATACGCGAAACAGGAGCATTCGGGGCATAATACTGCCGTGTACAGGTATAGTGTTAAAACCTTTATGAAGTAATCAATAATGCGAACTATCTTTTCTCAAAGATAGCCTTCCAATTTTACTCTTATACTCTCCTAAATTTCCCTTAAACTGGCCTTCCCCATATTTTTGTTTTAAAAAATAGAGAAATTAGTTATCTGCTCTAACCGTTTTGGGACGTGCATCTAAAATAATATAAATTTTTAAATACAGTAAGGTGTGCTAAATGCATTATTAATTGTTGCTAATAAATATAAGTTCATTTAATATAAGCCTTTAACTATTCTTGAGTAGATAAAATATATATTTTATACATTTAGGTATTATTTTTTTAATATGTTAATTTGAGGGGCCTTATGCCATCAGAAATATCTTCAGTCATTAGTATATCAAATCAAAGTCCTAGTACTCCTGCAGCACAACCTGCAACATGGGGAAACTGGTTTTGCAGAGGAGTGAAAGCCACTGCTTGGACCGCTGCGTTAGGGACAACAGTCGTTGCCTCTACAGTAGTTGCATTTCAGACTCGAGCCATTATCAATTCCTGGGCACCAAAGCTAATCCTTGATTATGCAATGGAAAAATCAGAAAAAATTGTTGAGGGATATCTTCGAGAAAAAGTTCCCTATCTTGCAGGTGGTTGGATCAGTTCAATTTCTTCTAAAGCTTTAGGTGGAGCGGTCGTTGGACCTTCGATCGCTGAAATGGCCCGTCCATTTGTTGAAAAAGGAGCATATGCTGCAGCTGCAATTACCGGTGGTATCACAGCCAAAGTCATGAATTCTACGTTTAATGCGATTTCTAACTACATGAGTCAATCAAACGAAGTTCTAGAGTTAACTTTGATAGAGCAAAATCCAGTTAAAGAAGAAGAAACTACGGTTAATGAAGCTGTAGAAAAAGAAGAAGAGATTCAGGTAGTTGATTCAGGTGCAGAATTGACAGCTGCTGTTTCATTAGTTTCTGGAGAAAAAGTTTCTTCCAGCGTGTTAAAGCAAGAAGATGAAGCTAATACACTATTACCATCAACCGAAGAATTCGCGTATGCTGAGAGACTGGTAAATAATGAACAGACTAAAAAAGTAAAAGGGGAAATCCCGGCACAAGTTCTAGAAAATAAAGCAACTGAAGAACGATTTCATATAGAACCAACTCTTCACGAGACTTAAAAATATTCTTTAATATAACTATTAAAATTATTTTGTTTTTGATATTGACGATAATTGGAATAATGTGATATAATAAGTATTATTATTAATTATAAATTGATTAATTTAATAATGTGTACAATTTAAATAATTTTTGTTAGGAGGGATATGGGAGTTTTAGATTCAAAAGCAGTAGCCAATATACCGGTAAATAATCAACCAGGTCCAGCTCTTAAAGCTTCGGAAGAGAAAGAAACTTGGGGCCGCTATTTTACACGAGTTACTGGAACTACAGTTACAGGTGCGATATCATTTGGTGCTGGATGGCAAGCGAGCGCAGTTGCCGAGGCTTGGATTCCAAAGCTGGTTTTAGACGCTGCTGTAAACAAATATGGTTTTATCAAGGGTGGAATGTTGCTTGGTCCAGGGCTTGTTAAACTTGCTTCACCATTAATTACTCTTGGAACTGCTGGTACAGGTATGTTAGCTTCTGCATTGGCTGGCTTAGCGATTGTGGGAACACAAAAAGCGATTACTGCTGGAGTTGGCGTTGTTGCTGATAAAATCGAAAAGCGCGGAATACAAAATGGTCAACGCAAAGCTCAGTTTGAGGTTCCAGCTACAGAAAATGATATGATTGCGGTAGATAATTGGGATGAGCTGATTAATACACCTGCAGATCGTATTGCTATTTGGAACGCGGCACTTTCTGTAGAAAAGAGTGCGAGCTCTAGAGGATTGATTGCCGGTGAAATATCGAAAGAATATGCAAATGTTGGAATCGAATCTTTCCGTCGTAATTTAGATCTCTAAGCCTAGAAAGCTATACCGGACAAATAAGAAGGGCTTGTAAAACTTTATAAACGTTTTGCAAGCCTTTCTTTCATTTCATACATTTTAGTCACAATAATTAAAACTTGCTCAGTGTTCCCCTGATCTCTAAAATAAGCTCGCAGACGACAAATAGCATCATAATGATTAAAAGAAGTTTGCCTCCAGGCAATAGCCTTGGAGGATGCAGATCTGATCTATAGCGTGCCACCCACGCCATAACAATCGGAAATAATCCTAATAAAAGTGCGCAGCCGTAGCCACCTGCATATCCTAAAGCGCTTAGGAAAACATGGGGATGTGTCAAAGCAATAATTAAGGGTGGAATGAAAACAAGAGCGCAAAGAAATAGCTTGCCAAGTGTTGTTTTTTTTATCGTTAGTCCATCAGCAAGGAAATCCAAGAGACCCAATGCTACCCCAAAAAAGGATGTTACCAGAGCAAAGAAGGCGAAGCTCTGTCCGACAACATACACTGCCGGAGCATCGATGAAATTTTTGAGCGGTTGCACAGCATTTTGGCCATTTTCAAGAGTTTCTGCCAAGCCGCCCGGGGCGAAAGTTGGAACGATTCCCTGTATAAGCCATTGCCAGATAATGTATGTGATAAATGTGGCAGTAGTGCCCAAGCAGACTGCAATGCGAATGCGGCGAGCTTCATGTCCCATGTACTCTACAAGTGTGGGTACTATCCCTTGGTAAGCAAAAGAGGCAAAGGCTATTGGCAACGCCAATAATGACTTTGACCAGTCTTGGTAAGCTAAAAGTTCTTTTTTAACAAAAGGCGTGCCAAGAATTAAAAAAGCAACAAAGGAAATAATCAGCCCTGCCATCAGGAAAATATTCAATCTGCCTACCAAGTGAGTGCCCACAAAGACGAAAGGCATGAACATTAGAATGACAAGAAAAGGAGATACCCAATCAGGAATTTGATAATTGAGCAGCTGGCTAAGCAAATTGGCGCATCCCACAATATAAGCCACTGATAAACAGTAAAAGAGGCCGAGATATAATATCCATGAGAGGGCTTTACCGCCCCAACCTAAAGTGCGCTGAGACATTGAAATCAAATTGACGCCTTTGTCCATGGAAAGAGCCAATTCTACAAATAGGAGGCCAGTTGCGGTCATAAACATCCAACAAAAAAGATAAACAACTATTGAAGGTAAAAAACCTCCCAAGCTTGTCAAGACAGGTAGAGCAAGCATCCCGCCGCCGATTGATGTACCTGCTACCAGCAAAGCACCTTTTAATATTGTTCCCTGATGATCATTGTTCATATATGCTCTTATTCGATGGTGACTGATTTAGCTAAGTTTCTTGGATGGTCGATTTCGGTTCCGCGCTCTAAGGCGACATAGTATGCAAAAAGCTGTGCAGCAACTGCTGAAGGGATGGCGGCGAGTTCATCAATTGTTTCAGGAATAACGATGACATCGTCGGCAATTCCTGAAAGATCCTGGTTTTTTGCGGCGATGGCGATAACTTTTCCACTGCGAGCTTTGACTTCCATCAAATTGCTTACCAGTTTCT
>JACCVN010000118.1 GCA_013698165.1 Parachlamydiaceae bacterium
AACAATGGCTTCTGCAAAGCTAAATTTTGGGCAGCTATCAAGCAATTTGTGCAATGTTCCGGCTTCAAGATAATCGAGAAGGTACCCAATTTTATCAACATTTTCTTGTCTAGGTATGTAATCTTTAGGTTTATTAAGCTCTCTTGGTTTTTTAGTTGCGCCTCTTCTCGACCTGTATGGACCTTTATAAATGAATTTTACACCAACAGCGTAAAGGTTAGTCGCATTAAGAAGAAGTTCATTGGTATTTGCCTCTTCTTCTTGACATGTCTTTCTTGCGCTTCTAAATACTTTCATTTGACTAGGAGTTAATGGCGGGGGGATATCAAGGGATAGGGCAGACGTGACCAGATTAAACGCGCCTAAACCTTTTTCTTCGATATCTCCATGTGTTTTCAATAAAGCATACATTCCTTTTTGCAGGCCCACAGGAACATAGACTAAAGAGCGGGGCAGTCCTGAAACATCTCTTTTTATAAATTGAGGCTCTGAGATAAATTCCAAAAAGGGTTTTTTTTGGTTATAATAAATTATCAATTTTTCATATTCATCAGAAGTTAGTCCTAAAGCCTTTAAGCCGATAACCGAAATATTTGGGTTTAATCTTACAGGGGGAAGCTGGTCTACAAACATAAGAGTGATTTTTGTGAAACATTCAGTTTTCATTTTAGCTCTAAACATCTCTCCATTTTTAGCTTTTATATTAAATTGTACTTCTCCGGATACTTCTGAGATGGGTTCTAAAAGATTATAACTTGTTAGCGACGCGCTAGAGACTAGATCAATATCAAATGTTTTTTCTCGAAATATTACAGTCAATTTATTGGGGCAAAGATTATCAAATTTAAAAATTCCATCTAATGGAAGATCAAAAAGTGGAATTTTTAAAGTGTTGGTAGCTACTGAATGCATTTACTAATCCTTAAAAGAAAAAAAATATTCGGTGTGAAAGTCACCAAATGATATTCTATAGATAATTTATAATAAAAGGAAGAAGGAAGATTTAAATAAATGTTTTAGGGATTTGGCATTTAAAAATTTCTTCGTAGAGATTTTCATCTTTAGTAAGTAAAGCATAGTAGATAATACCTAATTTATTAAAAACTTCAATTGCCGTCGCTCGATCATCGGGAGCTTTTTGGAGGCATTCATCGATGACTTCAATTAAAGGTTCTATAGGGGGAAACATTGTCCGAAACGGTAGAAAAATGGTCGATTTTATATGCTCAAGGTTATTGATCATGTAATCCCATTCATCTTCCATGCTTTCATTTTCCATAAAAAAATCTTGCCATGACTTTAACCCAGCAACACCGAACAATGAGAAAAGTATGAGCCCAAGCCCCCAAACATCGGAAGGTGTATCCGTGGAATAATTTATACTATCTGTAGCTGCTTGAAGAATTTCGGGAGCGAGATAATAAATTGATCCACATGGTCTTTGGAGTTTACCTTTATTGACCGCAAAACCAAAGTCACCTATTTTTGGATCCCAGTCCGAGGTTAAAAAGACATTTTCTGGTTTTTGATCTCGGTGGATAATTTCATAAGTATCATGTAAGATAGCTAGCCCATGGGTATATTTCAGAGCAAAAATGATCGCTTCTAAAAAACTAAAATTAGGCCCTTTACATAGTATATCGCATAATGTGCCACCAACAAGATAATCGGAAATATACCCAACTTTTTTAACATTTTCTTCCCGAGGAAGAAATTCTTTTGGTCCGTTTAATTCTCTTGGTATTTCATCTGTGCCATATCTTGAGCGTACCGGGCCTAAATAAATAAAATCAGAACCGACTGAATAAAGTGCACATTCATTTAAAAGAAGCTTGTTAATTTTTGATTCATTAAAATGATCATTTGTAAGCTTGCCACTTCGAAATACTTTAAGGCTATTCGGGCTTGAAGGGAGATTTAAATCTAATGGAAGAGCTAAAGTTGCGCGATAAAAACTTCCCAAGCCTACCTCTTCGACTTTTCCATGCGTTTTCAAAAGAGCATATATTCCCTTGTGATATCCATCCGGCACATAGGCTAATGATCGGGGGAGATTGAGAGCATATCTTTTGATAAATATCGGTTCAGTTAAAGTCTCGAAAT
>JACCVN010000453.1 GCA_013698165.1 Parachlamydiaceae bacterium
GCAGCGGATTTTGCCATTTTATAAAGCTTTTCTTTGTCGTTCGGCTGCTCTATAAAAATTTCTTGTTTCTGCTTATAATCGTCAATCAGCAGGCGTAATGCGGTTAGATTGGCGATCGTGCGATCAGTCATTTCGATCAGGCGGTCAATGGATGAAAGCTGATAATCGATAATTAGTTTTGGGTCCTTAATCGCGTGTGATTCGAGGCTTACAACTTCAACAGCTGATTTCTCATTAGTCATCGCCCCATGAGCTGAGGCTATAGCCGTAATTATTAGAAGCAACAAAGTCAAAAAGGGCATAATAAATCCTTGAAAAACTATTCACTAATGAATTTTCAAACCTTTTAATTCTGAAAATTATATAATCCACATGATGCATTGCATCGGAAAAAGAATATAACAAACAAGACACTCCAAGGTCAAATCATTAAAAGTGACGATACTTGTATAAACCTCAACAACGGGAGAACCTCGATGCACCAACAAACCAACTCTCGCGCTGAAAAGGGTTCCCCTAACAACAATTCTCGTTCTGAAAAGGGATCTTTCGAAGTCAAAATCGGCTTGGCAGAAATGCTTAAAGGTGGCGCGATCATGGATGTGACCAATGCTGAACAAGCAAGGATCGCAGAAGACGCCGGAGCTGTGGCTGTCATGGCCTTGGAAAGAATCCCTGCTGACATACGTGTAGAAGGTGGAGTCGCACGCATGTCCAATCCTGAGCTTGTACAGACAATTCAAGAGGCTGTATCGATTCCTGTAATGGCCAAATGCAGAATTGGCCATTTTGTAGAAGCTCAGATTCTTGAAGCCCTCTTTGTCGATTTTATCGATGAAAGTGAAGTTCTCACACCTGCTGATGAAGAGTACCATATCAGCAAGCAATCATTTCGCATCCCTTTTGTTTGTGGTTGCCGCAATCTTGGAGAAGCCTTAAGACGTATCGGTGAAGGCGCTGCAATGATCAGGACTAAGGGCGAAGCCGGCAGCGGGAACATTGTCGAAGCGGTACGTCATATGCGTTCTGTAAACCGCGATCTCCGAAGACTAGCAAATTTAGACCCTTCAGAACTAATGACAGAAGCAAAATTGATGGGCGCACCCTATGACCTAGTCGTACAAGTCTCAAGAACTGGCCGCTTACCTGTGCCTAATTTTGCCGCCGGTGGCATCGCACCCCCTGCAGATGCAGCGGTGATGATGCAGCTGGGAGCGGAGAGCGTTTTTGTAGGGTCCGGGATTTTCAAATCTGCTGATCCAGTCAAACGGGCAAAAGCTATCGTCGCTGCGGTTACCTATTATAATGATCCCGAAATGTTAGCAAGAATTTCTATGGGACTTTTAGATGCGATGAGAGGACTCGATATGCAGCAGATAGCAAAAGAGGATCTTTTAGCACAAAGAGGTTGGTAGTGATGGAAACCTGCTTTAGCTTTTCAATTAAAAATAGTGGAAAATCAGAACCTTCTGATGCAAAAGTCTGCGATCAACAGATGGATATTATAGCTCAGGAGCGTTCTTTCTCAGAGAGTATTGCAGCGAAGAAAGGTCCCTCTTCCGATAAGGTCAACAAAAGCTTTTCAAAATTAAAGATTGGAGTGCTAGCCTTGCAGGGAGCTTTTGCAAAACATTGTGAGATGATTACTAAACTCGGCGCAAGCTCAATATTGGTAAAAAAACCCGAGGATCTTCTAAAAATTGACGCGCTGATCATTCCCGGTGGGGAATCGACGACCATGCTGCATCAGATCAGATTTATAAATCTTTTTCCTGCCTTGCATGACTTCGCTAGACATAAACCGATTTTTGGGACATGTGCGGGACTTATTTTGATGAGCAATCAAAAATCTACAGTCCACAAAGATGATTCTCTCGAGGCTTTGGATGTCGTTGTTGAAAGAAACGCCTTTGGTCGACAGGTAGAATCATTTAAAGCAAACTTAGAAGTGATGCTGCCTGCAAGCAAGAGCTTTTCATATCCTGCAATATTTATTCGGGCACCACGCATCAAACAAATTGGACCAAAAGTCACTATTTTATCTGCCTATGAGGGAGAACCGGTATTGATTCAACAAGGTATTCATATGGCAAGTTCATTTCATCCGGAGCTTACCGATGATCTGCGCATACATAGCTATTTCTTATCTCAGGTAGAAAAATCAAAGAATGGGAACTAGTACAACATGTCATTTGAATTGATAGAAAATATTTTCATAGGTATTCTCTTTATTTTTTAAAGAGGAGATCTTATGACTCAGAAATACGTTGTAAAACTATCAACCGATGAAAGAGAAATACT
>JACCVN010000497.1 GCA_013698165.1 Parachlamydiaceae bacterium
AATCATAGATGCTTATTCCTTAAGTTAACGACATTGGGCTACAGGCCCATACCCCCATCCGAGGGTGTTATTTAAGGGCATAATCTTCTAAAGAAAGCAGAGTTGAAAGACTTAGATGTATGTGAAATTCAACGCAGAAAGAGTCGAAAATACTACCTTGACAGCGTACTAGGCCATTACAAAGTTGCTCATGCCACCCAGGCCGTGCCGTCCATTAAAACCAGCGTACAATACCAGCTTTAAGGCCTGTGCCGCGCAGGCCATGCTTTTCTTTAGACAGGCTGAGGTTGTAGGCTCCGCCGAAATTCACTGACCACTTATCAGAGAGATCTTTTTCAATTAAAAATGAGTAGGTTGGGCCTTCGCAATTACTTTTGAATTTGCCAATATGGGAAATGATTGTTTTAGAGCGTGACCAAGCGTATTGATAGCTTCCGTAGATGCGCCAGCCATCATCAAGTTTACAGCAGATTTCTATTCCGAGATAGGGCGACAAGGCTTTAAATTTTTCGTTTAATTTCTCAAGGCCAAATAGCGGCATATCGATCTTAGTCCATAAATGAGAATAGGTGACTCCCACCTGGGGAGAAACAGCAAACATAGCATTAATGGGAGTGTAGTGCCCAATTGCAAATCCTGCGGTAAATAAACCGCCTTTGGCCGATCCACCGTTAGCATAAAGAAGAGTAGGTTTTACAAAAACACCTTTCCATACCATATAAGAGGCATCAGTTCTCACAGCCCACATATCCATTCTTTTGACCGTGTGGCCATGTTCAAGAATGTCGATGTGAACAAATGCCGGGCCTATATCAATTTTGCCGTCACAAGTGGCCTCTAAAGGGCTTGTATAAAAAACGAAAAGAGAAAAAGTTGTAAATAGAGCTAAAATAATCGATTTCATTTGCGCACCATGATCATGTAATGTGGAGTTAGGGTATTGTTGAAGAGATGCTTTGTTGCATCTTAATCTTCCGGAGATTCAAACTGGTTCTTCTCAAAGAGAGTTTTTAATAATTTTTTCAATTTTGGATCGATGATTTTCAAAGCGTTTGACCCTCGCGTTATTTGCGCGATGCTGACATGATATTGTCTTGAGATTTCTCTTTGTGTGACCTGATCTTCGATTAATGATTTAATGATGAGGTATCTTGAGGACATGGTTTCCTTCTCTTCATGGGTTAAAAAGAGGTCAAAAAACCGGCCCAGCTCATCTGGGGTGTGAATTTTTGAGCAAAGTTCTAAAAAAGAACGCCAGCTTTCTTTGGTAGATTTTTTTGAAGTGATCATAAGGAATCTGGGGTTAAGATTGATAGAAATTAATTTTTGTATGACATAATGCTATCGTAATATATCAGAAAGTCGCAATCTTTTTCTAAAGGACAATTTCTCTTCTGCAAATTTGTCAATTTGGTATCAATCTCATGCCTCTTGAGTGATTTTCTAGATTCTAACTTGAGTTCCGCTGGAATCTGGCTCAAGTTTTTAGGGAAAGCGTTAAACAAGCTTTGACGAATTATCTCATGAAAGGTACAATCTTTATCTATATACCTATTCGCTTCGTACACCGGGGCAACAAAGTTAATGAACAATCGAGGAATTAATGGCTAAAGAAGTAGCTAAAAAGGTCAAAGTTAAAAGACCAACAGCTCTAAAAAGAGATATTCAAAACGAGAAGAAAAGAAACATCAATCGTTCTTTCAAATCGACAGTTAGAACAGCTGTTCGCAAATTAGAAAGCGAAATTAAGAGCGGAAGTGCTGAAACACGCCAAGAAGCTCTTAGCAGCGTCTATAGTTTAATGGACAAAGCGATTGCAAAAGGTGTCTATAAAAAGAATAAAGTTAGCCGTTCAAAAGCTCGCTTGACAGCGCAGGTTGTTGCAGCTACCGGCAAAGCTTAATCAGCTATAACATCCTTATGATGAGTTGAATGCATCGCCTCCAACGTTCCTTTTATTTGCGCCATGTTACTGAAGTTGCCCGTGACCTTTTGGGAAAGGAATTATTTTTCCGGGGTCATCGCGGCATCATCATTGAAACAGAGGCGTATCGAGGTGCAGATGATCCCGCTTCTCATGCATTTAAAGGGCCTACACCACGATCAAAAGTGATGTTTGGCCCGCCTGGTTATAGTTACGTTTATTTCATCTATGGTATGTACAACTGCTTAAATATCGTTGCCGAACCGGAAGGTCAAGCTGCGGCGGTACTTATACGCGGTATTCGTCTATTGGAATCCCCCTTTACGAAAATATCGGGACCTGGAAAGTTATGTAGAAAATTTGGCATAACTCGCGAGCATAATTATCTAGATTTGACTACCAACCCAGAATTTTATCTCCTCGATGCTCCTATCCCCAAAAATATTGATGCGACCCCGCGTATTGGGATTTCCAAAAATAGTGAAATTTCTTGGCGTTTTGTCTGTGATGATGGAATGAATTAATCGATATGCGAGCCTATGTTCAGGCTCGGGCCCGTATCTTTGTTTGACGCTAATTACAGCTCACAATCGGCGGTATTTCCCTCATTTTTTCTGCAAGGATGATTAGTAGTAATAGGGTGAAGACTATGTAACAGCAATGTTTTATCGATTTTAAGAATGAAATGAAGCCACCAAGATAGTAGAATGGAAAAAAATCAGGTAGCGGTCAT
>JACCVN010000121.1 GCA_013698165.1 Parachlamydiaceae bacterium
GCCACAAGGCATGGCGGTACTCATTTAACAGGCTTTTCAACAGCTTTAACGCGTGTTTTGAACAACTATATTAAGAGCCATAGCAACCAAAGAGCTAGTGACAAGGTGCAAACCACCGGCGAGGATATGCGTGAAGGCTTAACAGCGGTCATCTCGGTCAAAGTCGCCAATCCTCAATTTGAAGGCCAAACAAAACAGCGTCTTGGTAATAGCGATGTGGGCTCATGTGTACAACAAATTGTTGGTGAAAAGCTAACGACCTTCTTAGATGAAAATCCTGCAATCGCCAAAATGATCTCTGATAAAGCTCAACTTGCAGCTCAAGCCCGTGAAGCTGCGCGTAAAGCCCGCGAGCTGACTTTGCGCAAATCGGCTTTAGATAGCGGCAGATTGCCGGGCAAGCTAACTGATTGCCAGGAAAAAAATCCAGCCCTTTGTGAAATCTACATCGTCGAAGGGGACTCAGCCGGCGGTACTGTTAAACTTGGCAGGGATAGACGCTTTCAAGCGATTTTACCAATCCGCGGAAAAATTTTGAACGTGGAAAAGGCTCGCTTAGAAAAGGTCCTTCAGAACCAGGAAGTCGGGACGATGATCTCCGCACTTGGCTGTGGCATAGGCATTGATGGTTTTCAGGTCGAGAAATTACGCTACCATAAAATCATCATCATGACGGATGCTGACGTCGACGGATCTCATATTCGTACCCTTTTGCTTACCTTTTTCTACCGTCATATGCTGGCTTTGGTTGAAAATAATTATATCTATATTGCACAGCCGCCGCTTTATCGTGTCAGCCGCAAAAAGACAAGCAAGTACATCCATAGTGAAAAAGAGATGGATAATTATCTTCTTGAGCTTGGCCGTAGCGACTTAAAAATTCAGCTACCAAAAGATGATATTGTTCTGGGAGATGACCAGTTTAAAGAATTGATGGAACTTATTCTTGAAGTTGAAGCTTTTATGATGCGCGTGGAACGCAAAGGGATCTCAGTTCGCGAGTTTCTTGCTACCAAAAATGCTGCTGGATTACTCCCACGCTTTCAGATCAATCTTCTTGAAGGAGCGAAATTCGTCTATTCAGCAGATGAATTTGAGCAGCTTAAGCAAGATAACGAACAAGCGCAAAGGCAAAGGCATGAAGAAACGTTGGCTTCGATCCCTCAGGAAGAGATTACTCCTGAAATGCGTATATTTAAACCTATGCGCCTACGCTTTATTGAACTTTATGAAGAAGAATTCCTTACCGATTTGCTCGAGAGATTGTCCAAATTTGGCTATGATTTGAATAACTACTTTTTAGCAGATGGCATCCTTCTGCAAATCGTTGAAGAAGGTGACAAAAAACACGACTTTAGTACTTTACGAGAAGTGATTGAATTTATTCGAAATAATGGTCGTAAGGGCATTGAGATCCAGCGCTATAAGGGTCTTGGTGAGATGAATGCGGACCAATTATGGGAAACCACTTTGGACCCTGCAAAACGAACGCTAATTCAAGTCACTCTCCCAGACCTTGTTGCCGCTGACCATATGTTTACAATGTTGATGGGCGAGGATGTGCCCCCGCGACGTGCCTTTATTGAACAGCATGCCCTTTCAGTGAAAAATTTAGATATTTAGTACCTTTGAGTGTCTTAAGGAGGCCTATGTCCTATACAGAAAATGAGATCATCCTTTTAAGGACTGTCGAAGATGAAATGAAGGAAAGTTATCTTCGTTATTCGATGTCAGTGATCATTTCACGCGCATTGCCTGATGTTCGCGATGGCTTAAAACCTTCTCAGCGTCGTATCTTATTTGCTATGAAAATGCTGAATTTATCGCCGGGCGGTAAGCATCGTAAATGCGCAAAAATTTCAGGTGATACTTCCGGTGACTACCATCCCCATGGTGAGGCAGTGATTTACCCGACGTTAGTGCGCATGGCGCAACCTTGGATTATGCGCTATACACTTATCGATGGACAAGGAAACTTCGGTTCAATCGACGGCGATCCACCGGCCGCTATGCGTTATACTGAAGCACGTCTGACAGCAGCTTCTGTGCAGCTGATGGACGACCTTGACAAAGATACCGTCGACATGGTTCCCAACTACGATGAAACGAAAAAAGAACCGACAGTTTTTCCTGCCAAACTTCCGAACCTTTTAGTCAATGGATCTTCAGGCATTGCCGTAGGAATGGCCACAAACATCCCTCCACACAATCTGTTGGAGCTTGTCAAAGCATGCCTAATGCTATTAGAAAATCCTGCAACGACTATTGATGAGATAATGACAGTGATGCCGGGGCCTGACTTCCCTACGGGAGGCATCATCTGCGGTTATCGCGGTATCAAAGAAGCCTACCATACTGGTCGAGGCAAAGTCATTTTGCGTGGCGTAGCCCGCGTTGAGGAACATCGCGATAATCCCGATAGGCAGATCATCGTCATTGATGAAATTCCTTATAACGTCAATAAATCCAATTTGATTAAGCATATTGCAGAATTAATTAATGAGAAAACTATCACAGCAATCTCCGATTTGCGCGATGAGTCCGATAAAGATGGCTTGCGCATTGTCATCGAGTTAAAAAGAGCTGAACTTCCGGAAGTTGTTCTTAATCAGCTCTATAAGTTTACAGATCTGTCAGTCACCTTCGGCTGCAATATGTTGGCGCTCGATAAAGGCCTACCTCGGACGATGAATATTAAGCATATGATTGTTGCCTGGATTGAACATCGCATAGATGTGATCCGCCGTCGTACACGCTTTGAACTCAATAAAGCAGAAGCGCGCGCGCATATTTTGGAAGGTTACTTAAAAGCGATCGATCATCTTGACGAAATTATCAAGATTATCAAAGCAAGTAACAACCGCGATGAAGCACGTGTAGAGTTAATGAAGAACTTCACATTTACTGAACGCCAAGCTATTGCGGTTTTGGACCTGCGTCTTTATCAGCTTACCGGCCTGGAACATGATAAGATTTCTGATGAATATCAGGAATTATTGAAAAAAATCAATTATTTCAAATCGGTATTGGCAAGCGAGCAAATGGTCCGAG
>JACCVN010000513.1 GCA_013698165.1 Parachlamydiaceae bacterium
CACCCCCATCCGGGGGTGTTTGTTGCTCGTAACTCAACTTAAAAACCGTATACTATCATATGACTTGAAAATTTAAAAATGCTTAGATTCATGTGAATTTAAATCTTAAAAAAGCTACAAAAACAACACCCTAGTGTCCAAACAAAATCCTCAAGGCACCTCTACTTTCTCTACCTTCTCTGTTGCTTGCTGCATCCTTTGCATCTTTGCGTCAAAACTGGTGGTGCCTCCCATCCGTTCCATACGCTGGTGGCTTCCTAACCGTTTCCATACCGCGGTGGTACCCTAACACGCCTGCTACGAAACGCAGCAGGCTACATATTTCACCCATTCGTAATCCGAAGGGGTTTAGATCGCTTGCCAGCTTTCTTTTCACGTTCTATTTGGCGTTCTTTTAATTTTGTTTCGTAGATTTTTTTGGTTGAAAGGTCAGTTCTAATATCTGGGGGATTGGAAAGAAATTTTGTATAAATTTCTTTTGCCATTTTCCTAATGCTTTCAGCCTCATCCTTTAAGCTAGGCTGAAACCAACATTTTTCCCAAATGATTCGATAAGCTATTGATCCGGCTAAATATGCTGTTTCAGCCATTAATGAGCGGATAAAATAATTTGGGTTGTTTGTAATATTAGTCTTAAGAGCAATAAAGCTTAGGCATACAAATGTTATTGCAGCTGCATTTATCTTGAAGCTCCAGGGGAACTTTGAGTCTTCTTTTAAAAGAGAAAAATCTCTACGGGCAGCGATAAGCTCTTCTACTTTTTTTAAGAGCTTATCTTCTGTGCCATTTTCTTTGCCGACAAGAAGATGAAGTTTATTTTCTAAAGCTCTAAATTCATCTTCCTCATTAATGAAGTGACCTTTAATCTTTTTTGACTTCACTTCGATTTCGATATCAATTTTGTCCTTTTTGAAATTATTCCACTGTGTAATAGCTCCATAAGTGCTTGCAGCCAGGTTTAATACCGATTTTTTCATGTCGTAAACAGCGGCAATATAAGCGTCTTTAATAATGAATTTGGGTGTTAGATTGTTCATATCGGGACTCCAGGTACGTGATTAAGTAGTATCAGTTTTTCGAAATAGAAAATCGAGAGTTTAGATTTAAACGTTCAATATGTCAACTTTTGAGATTGGGGTTTTTTTTTGTAAGGGTCATTTGTTTGTTGATTTCCTCCAGAATCTCACGATCTTTTAGCTTTTTAGCTTGGTCAAGAGCGCTAATGCCTGCCCTATTTTCGTGGAAGAGCATTTTTACAGAATTATAGGGAATGAGGTAAAGAGCGTTCTGTGTTTTGTTATGTTTTAAAGCCGTTTGCAGGGGGGTATTTCCTTCAGCGTCTAAGAGGTCAATAACATCTTCATGGGTGAGAAGGGCGTTTAAAGACTTATCATACGAAGCTGCAGAGATGTGGATAGGTGATAGACCATCATCATTATATGCGTGGATGTCTGCGCCATGTTTTAACAATAAAAGGAGATTTCGGACATTCCCTGATTTTACTGCATAAAAAAGGGGAGTATTGCCATGGTTATCACGGATATTTATATCCTCAGCTAAGTGGACGAGATTCTGGAAAAAATCGGGCGATTGATACTCTGCAGCATAATGAAGGGGAGAGATTCCAACGTTATTTTTGACTTGAAGCATCCAAGTGAAATCCCTATGCAGTAAATATTCGCACACTTGGCGGTTGCTATTTTTTGCAGCATAATGAAAGAGATTCTGGCCCATATTGTCAGTCAGAAAAGGATCGATTCCATAACTGAGCAGCAAATTGAAAATAAGAGGTGATCCGTAGGCGGCTGCGGCATGCAGCAAGTTTGCGCCTTGAAAATTACTCTTGAGAATATCCTCTGGGTCGATTTTGCTGATTTGAAGAAGGAGCATCTCGATATTGTTTGATGCTACGGCGTAATAGAGAGGCCCATTTCCATCGTTATCGCGATCTTCAAGAGGCCAAAATGGTTGTGAAAAATCAATGTTTTGTTTTGTTAAAAAATATTGAAACGATTTTAGATAACCACTTTTAATGGAAAGGAGAAGGGCGGTTGCTCCAGAGTTAGTGCGTAGTGAATTGTCTGAATGACTATAAAGGAGTTTAATTGCGTCATGATCTCCTTGTAATGCGGCGATATGTAAAGCAGTCTGACCGTGATTATTACAGATATTGCTATCTGCCCCATTGGACAAAAGAAATGAAATCCATTTTAAATACCCTCCTTGTGTAGCGATATGGAGAGCAGTTAATCCAGGTTCATTTTTAGCATTGATTGGGGAAGTGTTGACAGCACGTTTTGCTAAAGAAAATTGGTTTTTCCAAACTGCGATCTGCAGAGGAGTCCATTTGAATAGCGCTGAGGTGCATAGGGTTTTGCCGTTATTAGCCAAGAGGTCGGCTGCATTATATATCGCTCTTATATGATAACTTGCGGCACCCTTTGCTAAGATCACACTCACATTAATATCATTCAGAGGTACACCCTTGTCCTTGAAAGCCTGTAAAGTTGTTAAAGCATTTTCAAGTGGGGGGCTATAGTGACCGCTTTTATTGGTAATTCTATAGATTTTCCCATTATTGGATAAAACTTCCCCGGCTGCAGCAACTTCTTGACTAGCAAATAGGCTTGAATGTTGCAGGTTGTAGCGCTCATAATTGTTAACGTAGAATTCTCCATCTGTACCCAGAATTAAAGTGGCATAGCCATTATTAAAGAAGGGGGAGTCTAGACCGACAGTATCAAATTTATTTTTGCCGTAGTAAGCGATGCCATTTTTAAACCATAATTTATGTTTTTCGCGTTCATCTTGGGAATGTAAGTATATAACTTGATGATTTTGCGGCGCGTATTTTTCCAATAGCGGTGAATGTTCAATAGTGTCTAAATAGATAAAGTAATTTGGAATTGAAGAGATTTTCCAAAGGTGTTTATAGAGTTCCTTTTCCACTCCTGACCTGTGCAAAGGATCCAGAAATTCCGTCCAGTAAGAATCGCGAACAGAGAGGTTTTTTGGAGGATATAACATTCCTTCATTCTGATAGCTGCAGCGGGGATCTAGCATATCGGGCAATGCGCGAATATATGCTTGTTTATTTTTTGCTTGATTTAACAATTTTTTGAGTATTAAAACCTGTGAGTTTGAGGGGATTGCTTGGATAAGTGTTTTGAGGGCGATAAGACGATTGTCGAAATATTCTCTTGGATTTAGGAAGAAATCCTGAAGGTTTTGGTGGTAGGGTTGCAAGTTATGATAAGCTATTAAGGCTTCCTGAACTTTGCCCGTAGTTTTGCCATTGCTTAACAATTCCTCTAGAGACATAAGCACCATTTCGGAAGCTTTAAACTTAAGGGATGCTTTATTTTCACTTTTATATTGATTTTGAAAATTATCTTCTGCAAATGCTGTTTGGATGAGGCCACATAAAAAAATTATAAGAAAAATGAACGATTGGATTATTTTATGCATGGCTATCGTTTATGTTTTGCAAAGTATAAGTGCGCAGTCAACATATTAGAATATACTCGACATAGCTGAATCTAAGAAATTTTGGCTGCGCTATAGCTTTCGTTTCCAAATTCTCAGATTGAGCTACGGGCAGTATATATCAGCCGTTATTTTGCATAGCGTCTTACTTTGCAGAAGGTAAATGGATGATAAATTCGGTAAATTCACCTTCTTGGCTGACAACTTTTATTTCACCGGCGTGCTCTTGAACCACAATGTCATAGGCAATTGATAATCCCAGGCCTGTTCCGGTCCCTGTGGGTTTAGTTGTAAAAAAAGGGTGAAACAGACGTTCTCGATTTTCTTTGGGAATGCCAAGACCGTTATCTTTAATGGCAATTTCAACAAGGTTTTCGAGCTGCTGAGATTTGATAGAGATGCATGGATGGTAGTCTGTGGGGCTTTGCTGTTGCCGTTGATTGACAGCGTAGAAAGCATTGTCAAGGATGTTGATTAGTGAGCGGCCGATGTCTTGTGAGATAATATTTGTGGGCCTTAGGTCTGGATCGAGGTCCATATCGATCTCTATAGATGTGCCGGGATATTTTTCAGCGAAATTTTTCTTTGAAAGTAGGAGGTACTCCTTTAGGAGAAGATTGATATCAGCCATTTCTTTTTGGCCTTTACTATCTTTGGAATGCTTTAACATAGAGACCACAATGCCATCGATTCTGAGGCTATGTTCGTGAATTTTTTGAAGATTAGTTTTTAAATTGCTGAGCAGATTTTGAATTTCTAGGTCTTTTAGCTCTTCTTTTGATTGAGGATATAGCGAGGAAAGATCTTCTAGAAGTTCAACGGAGAGAGATGAAAAGTTATTTATAAAGTTTAAGGGATTTTTTATTTCATGTGCGATGCCATGCGTTAATGATCCAAGAGCAGCGAGTTTTTCCTGTTGGATAACTTGTTTTTGCATGCTTTTAAGTGTAGAAAGAGTTTGATTTAGCTGTTCATTTTTTAATTGAAGTTCTTTGGTACGGTCGATTACCTTATTTTCCAGATTTCTGTTGTAGTCTTCGAGTTGTTTATTGAAGACTTTTAAATTGTCAGAAGCAGATTTAAGATTGGAGTATAAAGTCGCATTTTCAATCGAAGTTGCAATCTGCCCTGAAAGAAGCTGTAAGAGGTCTAAGCGGTGTGAAGTAAAGGCGTCATAGGCATGACTGTTTTCAAAATAGAGAATGCTAGAGAGGCGGCCTTGGTGGCTGACAGGTAAGCATAGGATAGATTTAGGTTTCTGTTTGTTGATGTATGGATCTTCAGTGAACATTCCCATATGCTGAGCATCATTAAGAACAACAGTTTGCTTTGTGCGGATGACATATTGGATGATGATTGCAGAGACAAGATTGATTTCTTTTTCAAAAGGGACCCCTTGAAGGACATGGGAGTGGTTTTTATTGAGGTCTCTTTCCGCTTGGATGAGCCATCGGCCATTTACTTCTAAAATTAGGAATGCGCGATCTGCTCCCGCACTTTCAATAGTGATCTTCATCAGTTCATTGAGTAAGGTTTCTAGATGAATTGCCCCACTGATGATTGTAGTGGCTTGCATGACAGCAGCCAGATCAAGAGAAGTGCCTTCTTTGGTAGTAGAACGATTATTACCGGAAGAAAGGACATTTTCAATTGTTGTTAGGGTGTCAGATTGTGAAATAGTGAATTTTTTTCGTTTTTTTTCTGCGGACAGAGAAGGGTATTTGGACCTTAATTGAAAGAGCTTTGCTGTTGCTTCAGCGTGGCTGTAGCAGCCATATGCATGGGACAAGTATGATTCAGCGACAAATTTATTGCATTGCTGTTCGCTAAGCAGCGCAGCGCGTTCACTGGCAATGCCTTCTTCGAGATAGAAGTGACAATGGTGTGCCTGTTCGATAGAGAGATCGTAATATTTTAATGCTTCATTTGGGTTGCCATCGAGATTTGCTAATTCGGCTTGAACAAGACTGTAGCGGTGACTATTATTTTCAGGGCATGCCAGAGACCATTTATTTAAAAACTTTTGATTATTTCTGATTTGGAATCGATAATACATTTTTTTCAATATGGACGCATTGGGGTAAAGAGCTGCAAGGACCAGGGAATGGTAGAAATTTATTTCCCTTTCTTGGCTTAGAGAAAAGATCGATTCACGTGTAGGTTTAGAGTAATTATAAAGATCAAGAGCCTCCTCAAAGAGACCAAAAATGTAGTAAATAACCATACGGTAAGCAACATAGGCTTGAAAGGCCACTTGTAGCTCTAAGTCATTAGAAAGAATTTTAAAGTATGTCGGCTCGTCGAATTCTTCATAATGAATAGTATGACCCCGAAAATCAGGGTCCTGTAAAGCTAAAATAAGCCCTTCCTTAACGACAAAGGAGTGCATTGGCTGTTTGCTTTTTATCGAATAGATAGTGTTTTTGTAGCGGCGTAAATTTTTTAATGCTTGGGAGAGATTGCAGAAGAAAGTTCCCTCCAAAAAGCCCCAAAAAACGCTAATAAATGATGTATACATCACTTCACCGGATTCAAGCCCTGCTATATAGCAATTTTGCATATATTTTTCACTTGTCGACAGCGGGTTGGACCAATGATTGATGAGGGAGGCCATGATAAAATTGGCGCGGCAGCGATATGTATTGTTATTTGAACGTTCGGCAATTTTGATGGAAATATCAGCTAGTTTACAAGAAGCCTTATAGTCACGGAAGAGTAGCTGAAGGATCGTTGCATAGGAGATATAAACAAAATATGTTTGATCGCAAATGCCATAATCGATAGTGATGCACATCATTTTTAAAGTCAGCAAGCAAAGAAGATTCTTATCGATGATAAATGCCGGTGTCGAGAGATTCGTTAAGACATTCATAAGAAAGAGCATTTCCGGATTATTCATCTCCGGTAAATATTCCAGATTTGATATGGGAGTTTTCCGCAGCTTCCATTTAACTTTCAACAATTCTGCCATGATCTGTAATTTGGAAGGATTTCGATGGAATTTGATATTAAATAGCTGGAGACATTCCAGGCCTTCGTCAATGGCTTGCTTAGTTTGCGCGATGTTTGTATAGAGGACAATTTTTATGATGTAAAGCTTGCCCTTTTCAAGGTTAGTACGGGCATTTTTGAGTATAATTTCTGAAAGCGGATCGATATTTTCAAAACGTTGAGTAAGATATGAGCACTCGGTTAGTTCTAAATAGATATCATAAGTAAGTTTGTAGTGTGTGGACCATGAGTTCTCACCTAATAGCTTCTGAGCGATGGATATACAATCATAGGCCGTGGTATAAGCTGCGGAGTTTTTAGCTTTGCGTGACGCTTGCAGGTTAAGAGTGGCAAGTTGGATACGTTCATTATGGTTTTGAATTTGATCGTGGGCTATGTTTAGGTGCGAGATGATTTCGAAAATGTTGTCAATTCTGTCCGCGGGAACAAATTGAGGATTCGAGCTTCGTGAAAGCTCAAGCGGTTGGTTAATCGTCTCTAGCTCTATATTAGTAATATTGGGCGATTGAAGATCGTTATGACTTGGGGCATTGACACAGCTTAAATCCTCAACTTGTTCCCCAGGGCAATAGATCATATCATTATAGCGGTGCTCCAGGAGTAGCTTGCCAAGCTTATAGTGAATCTTTCTTTTTTCTTCGTCAGAGGATAATGAGTAGGCGACTTGCTGTACTCGGTCGTGGGTAAACTCGAATAGAATTGGTAGTGGAGCGAATTCGTCGTTGATTTCTTCGAGCTCCTGGCTTTCAATCAGGCGGTAATTTTCACTGATCGGTTGGATAATTTCGTCATTTACAGCCTTCCACAACATCTTTAAAATCGCGCTAGGCAATAAGTTTGCTTCCAGAGCGACAAGCCTTAGGTCAAAACGAAGGCCAATAGCTGCAGCTACGCTTAAAATTGATTGCGTTTGAGCAGGCAACTCTTGAATTTTTCTCACAAGCAGATCGATGACATTTTCCGCGATATCTAGCTTTTGAATTTCCTGAAGCTCCCAGTCCCAAGATTTAGCAACCTTATCAAAATGGAGATAGTTGTCTTGATGAAGTTTTTTCAGAAATTGAATTAAGTAGAAGGGGTTTCCACCGGACTTATGAAATAGAATTTGAGCCAAAGGAGCAGCTTTTTCAAAAGAGCAATGAACCGTATCGACAGTAAAATGCTTAATATCTTCTAACGTTAATGGGGCAAGCTCAAGCTCATGCAAAATGCCTTTTTGTTTTTTTATTTCATCTATAGTGATCATTAATGGGCTAGCAACACTTACATCATGATTGCGGTAGCTGCCAATAAGTAGAAGATGCTGAATGCTAGGATCCGTGATCAGCTCTTTGACAAGCACTAAAGTAGAAATGCTTGCCCATTGCAAATCATCTAAGAAGATAACCAATGGATGTTCTCTTTTACTGAAAACACGAATGAAGTTTCTGAACAGCAATTTTAAGCGGTTTTGGTTCTCTTGAGATCCTAGAGGAGGGGGAGGGGGCTGTTTACCGATAATCAATTCACATTCCGGGATTAGATCGATGATAATCTGTGCATTGTTGTGGAGGACTCCCAATAGCTTATGTTTAAGGATTGTAAGGTCCGTTTCACTTTCTGTTAAAGCTTGGTGGATCAGGTCTGTGAGCGCTTGGATAAGGCCGCTATAGGGGACGTCCTGTTTGAGTTGATCGAATTTTCCTTTAATGAAATAACCGCGTTTTTTAACAATAGGCTTTTGAATTTCATTGATAAGCGACGTTTTACCTACTCCTGCATATCCGGATATAAATATGCATTCACTGCGTCCGTCGTTGATGCGATCAAAAACATCCAAGAGGGTGTCAATATCTTTTTGCCTGCCGTAAAGTGCTTGTGGAATTTGAAAGACATCAAAGATATCTTTTTCACCCGCCACAAATTTCTTAATTTTCCCTTTTTCTTCAATTTGTTGAAGGCATTCTTCCAAGTCATTTTTTAGCCCATAAGCACTGTGATAACGATCTTCGGGCATTTTTGCCATGCACTTCAAAATGATATCAGAGATCGCCTTTGGAATAGCAGCATTGAAGGATTCAGGAGGTGGAGGTGCCATGGCAATGTGCTGATGAATAAGTTCCAAAGAATCTCTGGATTCAAAAGGGAGGTGGCCAGTGACCATTTCGTAAAAGGTCACTCCTAAAGAATAGATATCGGTGCGATAGTCAATATCACGATTCATTCTCCCTGTTTGTTCAGGAGAAATGTAGCTGATTGTGCCTTCCAAAACATGACGATTGATTAGTTTGGGATTTTCGCGGGATAGACGTGTTGAAATGCCAAAATCGCTAATATACACATCTAAAGAAGCAGGGTTGATGATGATGTTAGCGGATTTGATATCTTTGTGGATGATTTGGTAATGGTGAATATCTCCTAGGGTACCTGAAAGAGAGATGGCTATTTGTAAAAAAGTGCGTAAATCAAGAGGCTTTTTTTTTAGGAATTTATCTAAGGAAATGCCGTTAACATCCTGGAGAACAAGAACAGGTTTACCATTTGTTTTTCCTAACCTTAGAGCTTTGATGATTCCGGGAATTTCAAGACTTTGAGTGATCTCAAAGCTATGGACAAGTTTGGCAATCTCTGCGATAGATGGTTGAGATTCTTTAAGAAATTTGAGGATGACAGAAGAGCTTCTAGACTTATCAAAGGCTCGAAAGACAGATGTTTGATCATTTTCAGCAAGAAGTTGGAGATTTTCGTAGTCTAGGATTTTATTTTCCATTTTTTATATTTCTCAAATTAGCAGTAACTGGTCTGTCGTTGATGTGAGAGATTAGGAGGCGGGCAATAATAACTTTGGCTTTTAGACTGCATGAAAACTCCCGCGGTTAAGTGACACCGTTAATATAAGATGGGGTCACTTTCGATCGCTTAACCCCGGGCTTTGGCGCAGTTTAAAAGCCAAAGTTCTTGTTGCCCACCTCCTTAGCAACCATTATGTCGAGAAGTACCAAAAGTTTTAGTAGTGATTATATTTTGTAAGAGAGGGTTTTTTTTTTCTGCTTGTGCATAGAACCTCAAGCAAAAAAGAGCAATATCGTCGGATTGTTCGACACCCTTTGTAAACAGCTTGATATCTTCTGTCACTGCATTAATTAATTTTTCTAAAGGTGCTTGAGTATTTTTGAGTAAGATTTTTTCAAGTCTGCTGTTAGAGTACAGTTTTTTATCGATATTCATAGCTTCTGTCACACCGTCAGTATAGAGAAAGAGGCAATCGTTGTCTGATAATGAAACGCTTTGTTGAACAAAATTCATGTTTGGATCGATCAGTAGATTGTCATCTAGTCCAAGCGGGATGTTGTTGCCGCCTTCAGAGATTTTAATTAGTTTGTTATTTGAAATGATGTAGGGGTGAGTATGGCCGGCATTTGAATATTCTAATGCACCTGTGCTTACATCAAGAATCCCATAGAAGGCTGTGACAAACATGCAAGCGGGATTGTCGGGGGTGAGGAGTTTATCTACCTTCTCCAATGCCTCACTGCTTGTCGTACAATGGCGTGCGACAGATCTAAAAAGTGTTTTCGCAATAGCCATAAAGAGTGAAGCGGAAATGCTTTTTCCTGAGACATCCGCAATGATAAGGCCTATGCGATCCTTATCGAGCTGAAAGAAATCAAAAAAATCTCCACCGATTTGTTTGGCAGGCAAGACAGTCCCAAGAAGTTCAAAACGATTGTCAAAGCTTCGGAAAATTTCATATGTTTGAGGTTGCATAGCTTGCTGAATTTTCCTGGCAATATCCAGCTCTTTCTCAATGTCTAAAAGTCGATCTTTGGTCGCTTGGCTTTCGATGAGATGAATATACTGCAGGATAATTTTTTCGATTGTTTTTTCGAGATCTTCAAAATCGATAGGCTTTGTCACAAAATCGGCAGCGCCTTTGTTCATTGCGCTTCTAATATTAGACATGTCTCCATACGCAGAGATTACAATTGCGCGATAAGGCCTATCAAGCGCTTCTAGACGCGAAAGCAGGGTTAATCCGTCCATTTCGGGCATATTGATGTCGGTCAATATAATGCCAAGATCCTTAATCTCTTCGAGTTTTTTTAAAGCTTCAACTCCATTGCGTGTGAAAAGAAATTCATATTCGTGGTTGGCAATTTTTTTTCGAAATTTCTGAGTGATTAAAAGCTCTAAGTCCGGTTCATCATCAACGACGAGGATTTTTACAGCCATTAGTTTACCCTGAATGCTAATGAAAAAACGAAAGATAAAAAACATTTACGTTTTAGATAGGTTTTCGAAAGCGATGACATGCCAAATATTCTCTTTTCTTGGGTGGATAGGGTTATAATTATTTTTATACCTTATCCGTGGTGGTATGCCAAGAAAAATGTCGAAATTTGTTCACCGAAAGACATTATCGTGAAATTTTGGGAATTTGTGAGTGAGAAAATGGAGGCTTGTAGGGAGTGCTGTTCAGTTTATGATTTCTGGTTCTGCATTCCTTAAGTAGAGTTTAAATTTAGAATTAGATTGTGTAAAGCGGGTTTAATAAATAAAATTTGCAGCGCGCTCGCGGGCGGAACGTGGGGGAACGTGGGGGAAAAGTTATGCAAATAGAACTAGTACATTGTTAAGATAGAATTTTCGGCTATTTCTGCGTCAAAGCCCCATGTTTGCCGATCATAAAAGGGGTTGTATTAGTAAATACAGCCCCTTTTACGATCGGCAAACCACGGGCTTTGACGCAGAAATAGTCGAAAATCCTACCTTACCAGTGTACAAGTACATTGTCAAGGCAGTATTTTGAATGCGGCGTCCAACACGCCGCATTTTAGCAGCATTAATGCTGACGTGACTTTAGAG
>JACCVN010000522.1 GCA_013698165.1 Parachlamydiaceae bacterium
TCTGTGACTAAGACGTAAGCAATTGTTCCGATGGCATCACTCAGCAGCATCATTATAGACATCCTTGCGATGAAGGAATTTGAAAAGATCTGTTTAAGACCATCTAACATTCCTCCGTGAATTGCGGCTTCATTGCTACTGATATTGCGATTTGCCCCATATTTATGCGCCCAATTCTCAAGTGAAAGTATGCACGCTAGGGAAATGATGAGGAAACCTATTGATACGACCAATAAATATGAAAGGCCCAAAACTTCGACTAAGCTTCTAGTGATGATAGGTCCTGTCAAAGCACCCGTCGTACCTCCCAAGGCAATAATTGGAAATAGTCGCCTAGCTTGCAGATCATTCCAGATATCTGCCATAAAACTCCAGAAAACAGATATCACGAATAAGTTAAAAACACTTACCCAAACAAAAAATAAGATTCCTAGATTTCGAATTGTCAGTAAATCGGGCTCGTTGAATAGGAAAATAAAAATAAGCTGACAAGCAATAAAGAAAACGTAGACCACGGGCATGACAACCCGGCGATGCCAGCGTGAAACAAGCCAGGAAAACATGGGAGTCAATACAAGGGTTGCAAGAAAAGTGTAAGCAAAAAACCAGGGTAGTTGAGCCGATCCAGCTTCTACAGCCAGTTGATCGCGTATAGGTCTCATTATGTAGTATGCTGCTAGAATGCTGAATGAATAAATGAAAGAAATAGCCACTGCTGACCATTCTTCGGGCATTATATTAAATTTAAGTTTGCTCTTCACAGTGACCTAACATCAGTAAAACGTAGAGTGCGAACATACTTTATTTATATACTCCACATAGCTGAATCTGAGAATTTGGGCAACGCGAAAGCTCTCAGATTCAGCTATGTTGAGCATATTTGGTATAATTTAATGTTTTATTATTAAATAATACCGGATTTTAAAAATCTATACTCATGGTATTTATCTATAAGTTTTTTTAAAAATAAATACTTCGTCATATTGGCGTTTCTAAGCGGAAAAAGTAAAAGAATTATAGGGCTTGGCTTGTGTTATGCAGAAACCTTCTTCAATGTACTTAATAGTTTTCTTTCAGGGGTCCTGGGAGGTGGTGGGGAACCGGAAAGCCTTGTCCAAATAGCTACTCCACGTTCGTAAAAGTTATGTTTATCTCGCTCGCTAAATTTATTTATCTGCCAAGGGACTACGGCGCTAATTTGGACACCTATCTTGGAACATGTGATGAAAAAATCTTTAACAGAGGCCAAAATACGTTCAATGTACACTCTCCAAGTAGCATAGCTTGAGTATTTATTAAAAAATGAGGCATTGAGACGCCCATTTAATGAAGTCTTCTCGGATTTAAAAGCTTGCGCTGTACGGCGTGCCAACTCGGTACCAAGTAAAAAGCCATTATTAATCGCACGAAAGAATGGAAATGCTGCTGCTGCATCTCCTACCAAGGCCCACATCTTACCCTGCTCATCGCATTTTACAATATTTTTAGCGGCATAAGAACCTAGGGCAATTACTGTGATTTTATTTTTTTGTGCAAAAGATTGTAAAATATATTGGTCTGAGTGCCCCTCGCGTGCACCCCACCATTTGATTAGAATTTCACGCAATGCTTCAGGAATTATATTGAGGTGTGTTTCAAAATAGTAAGGATTTTTAAATGAGGCATTTTGCATCTGATCATAGATACTTTTATCGACAAAAATTTGCAAAGTCACTTTTAATTTGCCATCAGCCTGCCGAGAAATCGCTTCAGTAATAAGATGTCCGGCAAACTTTTGAGTGCGATAGCTATCAGAATAAACTTTCATTATTTCTACACAATCATCTCTCTCATCCAAATTGGGATCGATAATATAATGTACTTGTACAAGATTCTGTAGGATCGTATTAAATTTGTAATCTTCTCCAGAGATATGCTGACGGGTTATACTTCTAGCTCCATCGGCACCCACAAAAAGTTTAGCAGCAGGAAATTGGCTTGGGAGTAGCTTTGGATTAGCAGCTTGGCCAGACAAGACTTTGATGCCAAGTTCATTCGCTCTTTTGGCAAGGGCTTCTTCCATAGTCTTAATAGGGACAGTTTTATTTCCCCATTCTTTAACAAGAGCCATTAAGCCCGGATCTTCAGGGATACCACCAAGAGACCTTGCGGAAATACTTAACCGAATATCTGCACGTTGATATTCATTATACTTTTCAACAATAGTGATTTTTTTATTGGTTCTAACTCTCATTTGAATCGCAGTCCAAAGACCGACAGGACCTCCACCGACAATGACAATTTCAGTTTTGGTGTCAATAGGGGGGACTACTGCATTAGCAACCCGTATGTCGAGGTCAGAAAGTTGAGTTTTCGGCCAAATCCTACCGACTAATGAGGCAGCTTTTCCTACGCAAAATATTCCAAAAGGAAGGATAACTGTCAGATAAGAGAAAACAGTTGCTATGGCAAGAAGACGGC
>JACCVN010000527.1 GCA_013698165.1 Parachlamydiaceae bacterium
GATGAAGAGTCATTGCAAAAAAAATTCACGATGCTCAAGTTATCTTGCCAAGGCAAACACATTTTCTCAGAGGGTATCTTTCATCGGGTCTAGCCCTGCCCGAAGAAAAATTAATTGTTCTTCCTTATGCAGAGATTACGCAACGCTATAAAATCCGACGTCAAAAGCAGCGTAGCACCTATCACACAGTCCCTTCAGAAATATTTGATCTGGCTCCCGGTGAGATGGTTGTTCATTACAATCATGGAATTGGTAAATTCCTGGGCATTGAAAAAAAACCTGATCATCAAGGTATGATGACCGAATTTATGACTGTGGAATATGCTGATAATGGAAAGCTCTACGTCCCTCTCAACCAATCTTATTTAATTTCGAAGTACATTGGCGCCAGCGATGAGCTTCCCCGATTGCATGCTTTAGGTAACAATCGATGGAAAAATACTCGGGAAAAAACTGAAGTAGCCATAAGGGAATATGCCACTGATCTGCTGCAAATGTATGCCAAAAGAGAAATCGTGGGAGGATTTTCTTATGCTCCAGATAGCGATATGCTACATGATTTTGAAGAGGACTTTCCTTATGTCGAAACTGAAGATCAGCTACAATCCATTGCTGCCATAAAAAGTGATATGGTCGAGAAAAAGTGCATGGATCGTCTAATCTGCGGTGATGTGGGATACGGAAAAACTGAAGTCGCTATGCGTGCAGCTTTTAAGGCAGTTGTCGATGGGGGCAAGCAAGTTGCTTTGTTGGTGCCTACAACGGTTTTGGCGATGCAGCACTACGAAAGTTTTTGCGAACGGATGGCTAATTTCCCTGTAAACATTGGGGTTTTATCTCGATTTAGAACTCCCAAGCAGATTCGCGAGACACTTAAATCTATTGCTGAAGGGGGCGTTGATATTGTTATAGGCACTCATCGCATTATCAGCGATGATGTGATCTTCAAAGATCTAGGCCTTGTGATCATCGATGAAGAGCAAAGGTTCGGTGTTAAAGCCAAAGAGCACCTGAAAAAAGTTAAGGCTGGCGTCGACTGCTTGACGCTTTCAGCCACTCCGATTCCGCGTACACTCTATCTTTCTTTGATTGGGGCACGAGACATGTCTGTCATTAGCACCCCACCACAAGATCGGCTGCCCATAACGACGACTATAACAGAATCTTCAGAACACCTTTTTCGAACTGCCCTTTTGCGTGAGCTGGCGCGCGACGGTCAAGCCTATATTATTCACAACCGTGTTGAAACCATATTTGAACTTGCATCAAAGATCACAAAGTTGCTTCCGCAGGCTAGAGTCGTTGTGTGTCATGGGCAAATGAGTGCAGATGAGATTGATAGGGTGTTCCATGCCTTTAAAAGCGGTCAGGCTGATATTTTGGTAGCGACAACGATCATTGAAAATGGCATTGATATTCCTAATGCCAATACGATTCTTATTGATCGGGCTGATCAGTTTGGACTTGCTGACCTTTACCAGTTGCGCGGTCGGGTTGGGCGTTGGAATCGTCGCGCCTATGCCTACTTTTTGGTGCGCAATCAACGCGCCCTTCCGGAGCTCACCAGAAAACGATTAAATGCGTTAGCTGAATCATCAGGATACGGTGGAGGAATGAAGCTAGCGATGCGCGATTTAGAAATCAGAGGCGCCGGCAATATTCTAGGCACTGAGCAATCTGGGCAGGTGGCATCCATCGGTTTTCACCTTTATTGTAAAATGCTTAAACGCACAATTCAAACGCTACAGGGAAAAATTGCTGCCGGCGCTGTTGATGCGCGCATAGAACTTTATCTAGATGCGCGCGTTCCAGAGGAGTATATTGCTGAGATGAATCTACGCCTTGATATTTACCGACGTTTGGGTGAAGCCAATAATTACGAAGAGATTGATGCGATCTTTGATGAAGTTAAAGACCGCTTTGGGCCTTTGCCTGATCCTTGCTTATGGCTATATCACTTGACTCGCTTAAAAATCTTTGCCTCGCAAAATGGCTACACTTCTATTAAACGGGATAAGGTCACGATTATCGCCGAAAAGCAAAGCGGCAAACAAATATCCACTCGAAGGGTGATGATTCCCAAATACAAAACCGCCAAAGAATTTGAAGCCAAGCTCATAGCTTTATTGAGCTAAATCTTGGCTGCTGTCTAAACGGATACTTTGTAATTGGCATAAGTCTAATATGGGTAGTTGACAGATTTTATTCAAATAACCTCATTAAATACTCTATTTTAATGTTGCTTCGGTTTTTTTCTTCGAATTGTCTTTTTTTTGTCTTTTTTTAGATTCAAAAATTAAATTACTGGTATAATAATATTTATTAGGTGATCTTATAATAGGAGATTGTTATGCTTGTACCGGGTAATTTCCCAGATGAGTCAACTGTGCAATTTTTAAATTCACTCGATCAATTAGAAGGCAGTGAAGCATACAATTTAATTGGCAATAATCGAGTTTCTTATCAAAACTCTCTCGAGTTAATTATAAAAGATAAATCCTCTGCTAAGGAGCACTTAAAAGCATTAAATATTATCTGCGAACAAATTAATTATGACAAAACATTTAATGGTTCTGAAATGCGAATCATCAAAATCTGTTCGGAAAGTGGTCTAATTAAAAATCTATTACACATGGCAATTTCTTATGGAAATATTCAATTAGTAGAAGATCTTTTGGAGTCTGGTGCTGATCCTAACTGCCTTGATAAAAACAGCTTAACACCATTCTCCTATCTGATAGTCTGTGATCTACCACAAGAAAAAAAATTACAAATTGCACAACTCTTGTTAAAAACACCAAAAATACATTTAGAAAGTAATTTATTACACACGGCAATAAGTTATGCCGATGTTGAATTTGTGAAAATGTTTCTGAATGCAGGTGTGAATCCGAATGGACTAGATAATGAGGGTATATCTCTGTTTGGGTTTCTTATAAGCCTTAAAATGCCAAAAGAAACTCAGCTTGAAATTGCTGAGCTTTTATTAAAATCCCCAAATTTTGACACAAGTTTAATTAATGATTATTTGAGTATAGCTTTTAAATATGAAAAATTTAACATTATTAAGATGCTATTGGAGTATGGTGCTTCTACAGATGTAATTGATGAGAAATTTACTTTTAAACAAGATTTCCATTACTATCTGGGCCATTACGCGAATCACGATGTAGTGTTTGATATTTTTAAAACACATCCCATATTAAAAGAAATTAATCAAACCATAAAAGAAAAATTTTTTAAAATTTGGGTAAATCCGTCAAACTATAAAAACACACACTTTACACATGATGAGTTAGCATTAGTTGGTGACATCTTCAAACTACCTTCTTTTGGAAAAGCGTTCCCCAACTTAGCCACCCTCTTCCTCAAAATTATTGCAGCACAAACTCCAGAACTAATAGGCCCTTGTTTAGATGCTATCCCGGGATTGGCAACAGCTCAACAAGGAAAGGAATTGATGCGTGAGGCAGTCGAAACCAATAACCCTTTGTTGGTAGTAGAACTTTTAAAAAGAAAATTCAATGTTGCAAAAATTTATGGGTCTCCTCTTGTCAAGGTTTCAGCCTTGACTGTTAATCACTTAACATCTTGGGAACATGCTATCCAAAACAATTTGCCTGAATTAGCTGAATTAATGCTTCACAGTGGGATTTCTATCAATGCTCCGAATCAGCAAGGACAAACAGCTTTTGCCTTCTTGTTAAAAGAACCCATGTCTTGGAATACCCATAAAGAAATCATTAGCTGGATGATTGCGCATGGTGCAGACGTAGAGTGTACTAACCAAGAAGGGAAAACACTACTTTCTCACATTACTAATCAGATTGAATCCCTTCGCAATAAAATTGTGAATGAAAAGAAAGCAGAATCAGATTCCTGGTGGAATAAAATTGAAATTCCTTGGGCGATTATTCTTCAGCTGTTAAACAAAAATGCTACACTTTCCGTGAAAGACCAGTGGATAATTTTTGAGCTTGCTATCTACCACAACCAGCTCACCGTTGCTTCTTTACTTACAAAACGGCTAATAAGCTCTCTTAATCAGCAGGCCGATCCGAGTTTTTTTAAACCCGTCACTTTCCCTCTATTTGTCAGGCTCTCAGCTCTCCGTAATGATAGTTGGAAGAAGCAAATTCTAAAAGATTGGGTAAAGTCAGGTTTCAATCTTGATGAATTTGTTGATCCAAACGGCACGACTTTGCTTCATTATCATATTCAGAAGAAAAATTATCCTTTGGCTGCGTTTTTGATTAGCCTGGGGGCAGAGATTCATCATGCGGATAAAAATGGTGAGACTGGAATAAGTTGCCTTGAAAAACGGAATATTAATCCTGAATCTCTGTTCAACTATGCTCGGTCATTCATTAAGGGTACTTCAGTCACACAAGCATTAAGCCAAGAGCTGTCTCTCAACAATTTAGGCCATTTGCTGGGCGACGATTTTATAGGGAAAATGACTGATGCTATTGGAAAGCCTCTAGAAGGCAACATGCACAGTCAATCTATATTTTTCATGCATAAGATTCTCGATTATTTGCTTGAAAAACATGAAAAAACATTGCCTACTGAGTTTAAAAGCAAAATGATAACCTTTAATCGTCAAATACAGAATGCTCAAAGTTTAGCCCTTCAATCCGAAGACATCAGTTCTATGGATCCAAGTAGTCCTTTTTATGCTTTTTCCATTAGACTTCTTGTCGATCAAGTTAAAAATCAACTTAATGCACTTCCGGAAGATGAAATTTTATGGATCCCTTATGGTTGGGGAGGGGCAAAAGGCCATGCTACGATGGTTGGCTGTCAAAAAATTAAGGAAGGCTGGAGATTTACAGTTATCAACACCGGTGCAGGAATTGGATATCATGAACTTCTGCCTGGAGAAAGATTAAAAGTGGATACCACTCGTTCATTTATTATTCCCCAAGAAGTCATCCAAGAAGGTATTTTACTCCAACAAATTTTTGAACCTCTAATTTTAGGGTCCAGTACTTTATATGAGGTTACTAATAAAAGGATTCCTTATCGTGCCTATAGCAAAGATGATATTTATGCCATTTTTCAGTCATTTTCTATCAATGCCTCTAAAGAACAAATGATAGACACAGAAAAACCTTCTGTATGGATGAAAGAACAGTTGTCGGGAACTTGTAGTCTTCGTTGTTTGTTAGCTTCCATGAAAATGGTTGTTGGAGAAAAATACTTTAAAAAGTTAAGACCGCTAATTGATCAGGATGTGACAGAAATCGGTTTTGAGCAACATATAAATTTCATCCAATACGACGACTCCCTTGCGAAGTTTTTCAGTGAAGTGATTCCTCGTCTTTTTGATCACATAGTGAAAGATGTAAAAAGAAAACGTGTTTATACCCCACTTCAGATCAATCGATTAAAGAAATGGTCTTCGATGCGAAAAGAATTGCAACAGGTTTTACCTCCTCAAAGATCAGAGAAACCTAGTTTTGTTTATACTCCTCAAATTGTTTCCGCTACAGACCAAGTTAGGATATCCATTCAAAAAACCCAAAAAATTCCAACCATTACCCCAAGCGAAGGCACAAAAAAAACTTCTAAAATTCTGCCTCTACCATTGACGGATGTTAAACTAATTGTAAATGGGAAGGCTTTGCTGTCAGCTTTATCTAATTATGAAAAATATTTGGATTCTCTTCCTATAATTGACAAGGAAACCGAAAGCGCCATTACCCAATTTCTTATCTCTTTATCAAAAACCTTGATCAGAAAAAACGGAAAACCCAAAAAAACCCTATGCGAGACTTTAAAAGATGATCCTACCATGTGTCAAATAGCCATTAACCATATTAACAGAATTGCCACAATCTTATACGATGCTCAAAATCCGCAATTTTATAATGGGATGAGGAAAATCGCTTTCAATAGCGCATTAGCAATGGGTTGGATTCTTGGAGATATGATCGATGAACATCATCAATATCCTTCGGAAGGTAGATTAAAAAACTATGCTCTACCAGCTTCAAATCTTAGTAGTTTTTTTTCAAATACTATATCACCGTTGCTTGACCCAGAAGCCATTCAGGATTTAATTCGCTTAAATACCTTTTTCAATCAAAGTAAAATTGAGGATCATAGAGAACTTTTTACCTTTAGTCATGCTTTTCATTCTGAGCACTACAAAAATTTATTAGAGCTACATAAGGATTGCACTGAATATGCTTATGCAAAGGCTCATATCAAATTGTTAAATGAAAATCAAAAAGAACAAGCTAATTTAAGATTTCAAAAACAAATAGAACCTTTTCTTAGCATAAAAGCTGACTTTGAGCAAGATGAATGGCTTGCAAACTACTGTTGGAGCAATAATGTCTTACCACAACATTTTCTTAACTTGAGAAGTATGGCTATGATGGCCAAAATGGAATCTCTTTCCGGACGACCAGAGAAGGCCACAACTTCGACGTTCATGGTTTCGGGGCCAATGATCAACCAGACAGAAGATTATCGCAATTTGATAATGACCTATAGCTCTTTTGGTCTAGCTCCTCACATTAATAATCTAACCATTTCTAAACAACTAGGCGAATCCTTTTTACCAAAAAACAAAGATGACGCAACCATTTCAGGTACAGTACCGATCAATTATGCTTATTTGAGTCCAATCACACAAAACAAAGTGGTCACTCAATCGACTCCTCGTTTTCGCGAACTTTTAAGCTTACGATCCCCCTTTGTAAAAAACACAGTTTTAAATGCCGCAATTGCATTAACGATGCTTTTGGATTATTTTGAAATGAACCTCTCAGAGCTGACAAAGCAAGATTCACGGATCGTATTTGCGGTCTCCATGATGGCACAATTAAGGTGTCATCATGCCTTTAAGATCAAACCGGCATTGGTCGATGAGTTCCTCACTTTTTTTAATCATGGAATTGATCACTTTCAAACACAGATTCAGGGCAATATTCAGAAGAAAGGAAGCCTCCAAGCTTTGCTTTTTTTGCTAGATCAAAAACAGCGTCTTATTAGACAAATACATCTTCACGGATTAAAGCAATCATCAATTTATGAAAGTATCGAGCCTGTTCGCAATGAAATAAGGGCCTGGCGCCACTCACCTGAATGTCAAAATCCGACCGATCAACAGTACCTTTGCTTGATCCTATTAGACAGCTATAATATTAAAGAAAAGCTTAAAGCTGATGAGATTAAAGAAATCATCACTTTAAGAACCGAATTTGCCAGCAGTATCCAATCTAATGGTGAAAATCCTAATTTTTTTCCTCAACTTCGTCAATCTGCTGAAAAAGTTCCCATAAAGCATCAGGCAGCTATTAAAGCTTATATGCTCGAAAATCCTCAAATTTGCATCGAACTGTTAAAGCTTTATAACGTTGAAGTTCCCTCAGGCCAATGGAAGGAAATGGCATTTCCTCATTATTCTTTAGAATTGTCCAATATCTTATATCAAGTCGATATCCTGAATGGCATTGTCAAAAAAAATGGGCAAAGTTTGGTTGCGATTGACGATATCAAAAATAGTTCGCAATATAAAGAGCTCTTTGCTGACAAACGACTTACCGGTATTAGAGATAACCAAAATCCACTCCATATCCTTAGCGAAGATTTGCATGGAGCGATCCGCTTTAATACCAGCAATATGATGGATGACAGGATTAGACTAAACCACGTTCAGCGTGAAATAAATGGAGAATGGTATGCCTATATATCAAGAAATTCAGAAACTTATTTTGTCACAAACGATTATAAAAGCATCACACTGACTCCTCCCTTATTGCCACCTTTACCTGATCTAGATCAATTACTCATTTTCCAAAAAGCAGGGTCTTCTAAATCTGAATATCTCATCGTCGATAAAAGTTCTTATGCTCCAAAATACATTTTAGATGACGAAGGCTACTTTCATTTTCCTGTTGGACCAAACGCCAAACGATATGAATGGTGCAAAGTTGACAGCACAAAAGAAAGTAGCTGTCTAAGCAGCTTTGACCCTGATGCCATTCTATGGAAGCCTGCTCCATCATCCTCTGAGGGCCATTATCCTCCTCTTCTAATTTCTCCGAAATATCATGATGAACAGGGGAATCCCATCTCTTTTGTGTATGAAAAAGGAAAATGGAAATGGGAATCTTCAAAGCATCTTTATCTTTCTCAAAATCAAGCAATTGGGATCAAAGACGTAGACCGTTATCTAGTTCTGGAAGATAAAGACGGAGAAAGAGTGGTACTTTTACCTTATCAAACATTGACACAGCTCAAAGAATCCAAAAGCTTTCCCTCAACATGCTTGAGAATAAAATTGGAAAATGACAAACCAGCTTCCCGTATCCCCACAATAAATGCTTATCTTTCCTATTTGGTTTTAGGAAAAGCAAATACACCTGCAGACTATGCTTTGGCTATGGATTATTTAAAGAAAGCATTTCGTTTTGAAGGATATAAAGTAAAAGCAAAGGCTTCGGCAGAGGATATTCTGGCTGAGAAAGAAATTCATTTTGAACGTAGTAATGGTGAAGATCTGCGCATTTTAGGTTGGATTTTTAATCTCACCGGAGAAAAAAAAGACAAAACAGGATCGATGGATGCTATTCGGCTATATGCTGCTTGGCTTGTTCATGATAATTTGAAACGCAATCCCACTAGAAGCATTCAACTTCAAACCATTGAACCTAAAAAAATGAACAAGCAAAACCAGATTTAAAAGCCGATGTAAGTAAATGGGAGAAATATTGGAAAAATGATTGGTCTTGGCCTTCCAAAAAAGATAAAAGTATCTCAAAAGATCTTGATTATCAGTTGCTTAGTCTGATGAAACATTATGTTGGCCGACGCAAACAAGTCGGTCATGCTGTCAAATTGGAAAATGTTCTTAATGAACAGGAACTTGTAGACTGGGGACTAGCTATAAGGGCATTGGAAAAGGAAAATAAAAGACCCCCAACAAATTTGCCTAAACCAAAAGCTGAAATCAGAGAAGCTAAAACTATTCTTGTCTGGGGTAAAGGGGAGATCCCTTCCTTTTATACCCGTCCAGGAAAAAGTTTCGAAAAATCGTATACATGGTTATATCGCATTGCAAAATCGTCTGATTCCCATGAGCGTCAAAAAGTTCAGCAAATTCTCAATGGAATGGCCTATGATAACCACCCTAATAATAGCGGTCTTAGGGCCATTATTCAGGCAGCTTTGGTAGTGAGTGAGGGGCCTTCTCAGAAAGGGTTCAACCAAGCTTTTCAAATTGTCAATTTTGTAGATAACTATAAAGGAAGAAATGAACAGTTTGCAGAAAAAGTTGGAAATCGCACTCGAGTACGAATTGGTAAAGCTGAATCAATAATTAATAAACTTTTAAAAAATTTTATGGAAGTCACAGAATTTGAAATGGGTTTTGAAGAAACTCAACGAGAGGCAATTGCATTCGAAAAGTTGACTCCAAAGAAAGAAAAAATAGTTCTCCCCACAACACTTCCGCAAAAAACCACAATTGATTTTATCCCTACTGTTGAGATCAAAGAACTGAACGCTCTCTATCATCAATTTTTTGTTTTGTTGCAAATACAAATCCAGATGGGAGATCAAGAAGAGTTCCATTTCAAAACTGAAGATCCCTTTATTCAAAAGGGGATCGAAGCATTAAATCATGATTATCGAATCGGTGCTAAAAAAAATGCATCCATCCCTATACATGATTTAAAAGATAACGAAAAAGGATCTCTGGAGCCAACCATAGAAAAACTTCAAGCCATACTTGAATCCCTCCAAAAAAACGAATTGGATGCACTCGAAAAAAAACATGAGGCCATGTTGAACCTCATTTCAAAGCCTTCTGAAAAAATCGAAAAAGTGTTGATCGATGAAGCGTTAATTCTTGGAGGTCAAAAACCACCTCTTGATGAAAAAGATTGTATTGCCCTTTTCCTTCTAGGAGATCCTGAAGAATTTAGACGTTTGACCAATCTGCAAACGGATAAAGAGATCCAAGCTCTTTATCAGACGATTGGGGATTACTTAATGCTTTCACGTAAAGTGAACCATATCGAACGCATTCAAAAAGATGTCAACTTGATGAAGAAAAAGTTGTCCAAAACAAAAAAAATGCAAAAACCAATTCCTGAACATGAGAAAACAGCGTTGCTGCAAAAAATTGGAAGCGGATTGGCAGCGGAAGAACAAGTGGATTTAAACAAGGGGGATCCTGCAGCCTTTCTTATTTTGGAAGAGGGGTTAAGTCTATATATGAAAAGAGATCAGGTAGAAGGTCTTCGAGACATGCTTGAAAAGTCCAAAATTGATTCAACAAAATTTCGTAGCATATTCTTACAACGTATCCAGGGGGGAGGCAAGACCTTGATTTTTGGTCCTACAATGGCCTTGCTAAAAGCTGACGGCTACCATCTTTCCATCCATGTACCTGCTTCGGCACAGTATGGCACCGCTATTTATGACATGCAGCATATTTCCGGCAAGGTCTTTGGACAAAAGGAGCGCACACTAGTGTTTGACGACGATCCTCAACGTTATACAGTAGAATATCTGACTTGGATGGAAGAGGCAATGATCAATGCTATCGTCAATCGCGAATATATCAATATGACCAAAGAGGCCTTGCAAGCCATGCTTTGTAAGTATAAAAAAATGCGACTAATTATTAAAGACATGCTGAAAAATTCCAGAGGCATCGACACTCCTGAAATTCTCGATCTCGAAAAGAAAAACAGCGTGCTAAAAGAGATATTAAAATTGATGCGTGAAAGGGGTGTCCTTACCTTCGATGAGATGCATCTTGCGATGGCTTCCAATAAAGAGCTCAATATGCCTTTCGGGAAATTTGAGCGCATTGTGGAGTCTGAAGCTAGGCTGATTAGCAAGCAGATGCAAATGTCGGCCACCGTAAAAAAAGATGGAAAACTATTGCTTAACCTGTGCGAAAATCATCAATCTCAGCAGACAGAAGCTGAATATGGTGCCATGGTGAAATTGGTGGCAAACAAACTGGTGCATGATCCTTGGATGCAAGAGAAGTTAATGTTAATAAATCCTGATCTAACTCCAGAAGATCTTAATGAAGTTGAACAATATATTTTAGGTGAGATAAAAGACATCCCAAATTTTGTTAATGCTAAAGTCAATGCAATGCTGGTAATGATAAATGAATATCCTACCTCAGGGTTGGACGCTATTTTTAAACAAACTAAAGCAGCGGCGTCGTTAATTGTTTTAGCGAAACAGATGTTAGCGGGAAAATGGCTCAAAGAACGTTTAAATAAAAGCGTTGCTGAGCATCATGGATTTTCAAGCCATGATGAAGGACCCCGGGTGGCCATTCCCTTCATTGCCAATACCAAAGCAGCGGAAGGCTCTGAGTTTAGCGACCAATATGTGATGATCACAAACACTTTGATGTCCTATGCAGTGCAAGGGCTTACTTCTTCTCAGACAATCGAATTTATAGAGAAACTCAGAACATCAGCTTATGATGAGAGAGAAAACAAGCTAGAAGAGAATCCACGATTTAATTTAAGGGAAACAACAGCTTCTCAAAAATTTCAAGCAGCTTGCCGGCATGATCTTTTTCTAGTCGATATTGAAAATCCTAACTCGGTCGGAGGTGTTAGAAAGGCTCTTTTATCAGGTACTGAAGAATCTCTGGAAGCTATTTTTGACTTTGTCATTTCCACCGAACTACCAAAAGTAGAAATTTTTGAGAACCAAGTTTGTTCTCAAGGTCAAAATACTGCGACGATGGGGCAAACCTTCGTGGGCTATTCAGGCTCGGCAGACAATCTAAACATGGCTCCTGTTGGAACAGTCATTCAACCTGAACCCGGTACAAATGGGCAGACCATCGATTTATTCGTGCGGCAAAATGATGAAACATGGATCGTCAATCCTGTTACTCCTGGTCAACAAAGCGATTCCATTTTCGACGATCTTATTGCTAAGCACCCCGACAAAAAAATTATTCGCGCTATCATTGATGTGGGAAGCCATTTCAGAGGGATTTCAAATGATGATGTCGCTAGTATAGCCTGCCAATTCTTGCAAAAGCATAAAGATATTCCAATCGAAGGTGTTTTAAGTTTCCATCCTCGGAGTGGAACGTTGTTGTTTAGGCATAAAAACAATCCTGGCCAAACTGTCGAATTAAGTGGCACTCGTCCTGAGATTATCAAAAAAGAAACCGGGTATGAGCCTGAACAGCTTTTCACCTATTACGATCAGGATCATATCACCGGCATAGATATCGCCCAAGCGATCGATACCAAAGCGGTCATCACATGGAGCGAACATACTAAAATTCATGAAGCCGCGCAGGGAGGAAGGCGCTTGCGGGAATTAAATCTTGCCCAAAGGCTAATTTCCGCTACGGAACCAGGTGTTGTCGGAAAAGTCAATGCCAAGCTAAATATTCCCCCAAGACCTCCACTGCCTATTGGAAAAGTCGATAAAGAAAAATTTAGCATTATGAAACTCCTTCTCTATTCTGTTTTGATTGAGTTGGGCGATCAAAAAGAAGAAAATCTTATGTTCTGTATGCAAAAGATGGAAAATATCATGCAGCAATTTGCACTGGATAAGGCTTTTAGTGGTACGACTGAAGAAGAACGCCGAATCTTTGATGTTGCTGAGCACCTTTTCAGTAGAAACATTGCAATTAATCTCTATTTGGAATACGCGCATGAGAGAAAACACATTATGATTGATAAGTATTTATTTTCAGTTCGCGATAGGATGCTAAAGCCTTTGGCAAATCTATTTTCCAATACTGAATGGGAAAATTTAGGGACCAACACAACAACGATTATCAATGAAGCTCTTCAGGGCTTAAAGCCAGAAATCGAAGTCAGCCAATCCGCACTAAAATCAGAAAATCTTACAGCCCCAACATTAAATCGAGAAGGGACTATGGTTCAGTATCGCCAGCAAGAAGCTCAACGAACCTCGGAAAGGCAAAATCAAAACCTTCAAGAAAATCAAGCTGTCCAAGAAAAGTTAAGCGAGCAGGAAAATGATGTATTTAAAAACCATCAAACGGCAGCTGAAATTTCATTCCCTACTGACGCTATCAAAGATCCCTCTTTTTGTAATGACATTCAAACGTATAATGGTTCGAACCCTTGCTTAAACGAAGAACCTAAGCTCGAGTTCATTACATTCGATGACGGAATTATTAGAGAACCTCAAATACCTGCTGCAGCTGAAGTATGGACCTTAGACCAGGTTCTTTCAAAAGATAGCGACGGCAAATACCAAGGTCTATTTGATGAGCGTTTATTAATTTCCAGTAATTTTGCACTCGCCTGGCAAAAAAGAGTCGATTTGACCGGGGGATATAAGAAAAATGCTTTTCAAATGCTGATGATTAACGATGAAAAAAACGGAAAAAATGACTGGAAATTAGTTCTCATTTCAGTTCAAGATGCACTCAATTTTCACAAAATGCTCGATGACTCATCTAATAAAACATCGTTGCCGGAAGGACGAAAAGTATTGCTAATCCGTCCTGGTCTCGATATCAAATCATTGCGAGTAGAGGATCAAGCTGAAGTTGATTCCCTTGAATATGATCCTCAGGCTAGTAAACTCATTGCCCAAGCGCTGCTTTTTGCTAATAAACAGAAAACTCTCAATCGACAAAAATGGATCAGAATTCTTGATGAAATTCTTCCAAAAGGAGAAGAACGTCTCAAATACAGCCAATTTTATGAAGAAAAAGTCAGATCTGACACGTCAAAAGAATATCAAACGAGCAAAGTCTACAAAGTGCTACATGATACAGGAGAAATCTCAATAAAGTCCCAACTCGCAACATCTACAGCATCGGAAGGAGTTATTATATAAATTCCCCACATTCTTCCAAAATATCCACTCGAAGGGTGATGATTCCCAAATACAAAACCGCAAAAGAATTTGAAGCCAAGCTCATTGTGCTATTGAGCTAAATCAGCTATACTCAAATCACAAACTCTACGCATCCTAATAATCATAGGGGGCCATGCGTTTAGAAAAATTTTCAGATGGAGATTTCTAATGACGAAGACAAAAAGAGTTTCTGTGGCAGTCGCTGAAGGCGACGGCATTGGCCCTGAGATTACAGCTGCGACATTGCATGTGCTTAAGGAAGCTGGAGCGCAAATTGATATTCATCCTATTGAAATTGGGGAAAAAGTTTATCTTCGGGGTTTTGATACGGGTATTGTCCCTGAAACCTGGGAGACAATTCGTCGTTGCGAAGGGTTTTTGAAAGGTCCCATTACAACCCCTCAGGGCGGTGGGTTTAAAAGCCTCAATGTGACTATCAGGACGACTCTTGGACTTTACGCTAACGTCCGTCCCTGCATCTCTTATCATCCCTTTGTCAGCACAAAGCATCCGAAAATGGACGTGGTAATTATCCGTGAAAATGAAGAGGATCTCTATACCGGCATTGAATACCGGCAGTCCAGAGATACTTATCACGCCCTCAAAATTATTACACGCCCAGGCTGTGAACGCATTGTGCGCTACGCATTTGAATATGCAAAAGCAAATAATCGTAAGAAAGTGACCTGCTTTACAAAAGATAACATTTTAAAACAGTCCGATGGACTTTTCCATAAAGTTTTTGACGAAATTGCCGCGGAATATCCTGATATAATTAATGAGCATTGGATTGTCGATATTGGCGCCGCCAAATTAGCCGATACACCAGAAGCTTTTGATGTTATCGTGATGGCCAATTTGTATGGCGATATATTATCGGATGTGGCTGCCCAAATTGCCGGATCGGTAGGCCTTGCAGGATCTGCAAATATCGGTGAGCATTGCGCCATGTTCGAAGCGATCCATGGTTCTGCCCCGCGAAGAGCAGGACAAAATCTTGCAAATCCTTCAGGACTGTTGCTTGCTGCTGTTCTCATGCTTGTCCATATTGGACAAAACGATGTGGCTGCACGCATTCAAAATGGATGGTTAAAAACCTTGGAAGATGGAATTCATACCTACGACATCTTCAAAGAGGGAATTAGTAAAGAGAAAGTCGGAACAAAAGAATTTGGCGATGCCATTGTTAAAAGATTGGGCCAGTTGCCTCATACTTTTAAGCCTGTTTCTTTTGGAATACCGCAAAAATTACATAAAGCAAAAAAAGTTGATCATTCACAAGCTCAATTGACAAAAGCAAT
>JACCVN010000129.1 GCA_013698165.1 Parachlamydiaceae bacterium
GTTTTGGTTGTTGCAAATCAATCGCTTGAGATTTAAAAAAAGAAGCTTTAGTCTTCGCTTCTTCAATCTTCTCTAAAGTGTTACTGCATTCTCTTTGATTTAAAATCGAAAAAGATGAATTGGAGGATGTTAGACCTAACATTTATTAACCTATTTTATTCCTAGATTTTATACTAAAAAATACCAATAGTCAACAATATAGAATATAAATAGTTGTATAAAAACTCACTCAATATAAAACAAGGGTAGACGAGAAATTATTCGAAAATAAATTGAGTATTGTTAAGGAAAATTATTGAAACAGGTGCCAACTCTGGGATTGGTTTTCATTAAAGGAAAACTTTTTTAAACGATAACCACGCCGTAGTTGATATTGCAAGAAATCATGAGCAACTTAGAATGCTTAAAGGAACCCTTTAAGCTGTGTGTCCACGAGGCTAATTGTGAAACTTTTTTGAGGAAATCCCAAGTTCTTTGCTATTCTCTATTTAATTTGATTATTCCATTCAATAAATGTCTGGGAATCTCTAGAGAGGAAGGTTCCTTTTTTACAACATGCGGACCCATTTTTCCTGTCTTACTGTTCTCGTCCAATGCATCTTGTTCTTCCATATATTTTTGGATAACTTGCATTTGCTCTCTTTTTTTTATTTCCCAATCAAGTTCAATCGGATCAATACCCATTTTAACCTCCAACTTAATTTTATTATGATTACCCGTTAAGTGTATTATATCTCATAATTCGATTTCATACAATCACTTAATTTTTATTTGAAAATTTATGAGATTGTAAAAATTCAAGTTTTTATTGCGTTTTTGGATGAAAGCAAAACATGGCTGAATAGACCACTGCTAATTCTTTTTTTGCCAACTGCCCATTTCATCCTATCAATGTAAATATAAGAAATAATGAAAGAATGTAACAAGATCAAGATTTTTCTTGGGTATAAATTCAAAAAAATACTAAAGTGGATCATTTAGATTCCATTTAGTAAATTTTAATTTGATTTCATCAATACGAGGTAAAAGTGCACATCCACCCACAAAATGCTTACAATTCCATCACCGCTCCAGCGCCAATAGCTCCGTTAGGACTGAAACAACATATCACGGAAGCCTTCAAAAGATTTAATGAGTTTATCAAAGCAAAATTTAATGAACTGCATCAGCTTTTTATGAGAATCGTTAAATTTTATCAAAAGCCTAACATTGAGATCATAACACCCAAAACCACATGCCCTGCACAAAATAAGACAACTATTTCAACGCCGGCAAATGTTTCAGGTTCATTGTGGCAAACGACAAGAACTCAAAATATTGACAAAGAACGTCAAGTGAATTTATTGGCAATTGCATGTGGTGTATTGGCTTTTATAGAATGTGGGACAATTTTTTATTTTCGAAGCAACAAATCTCCAGGTATTGAAGCGCCTAGCTTACAATGCCCATCGACGCCTCTTCAAGCTCCCACAAATCTCCCCATCAATTCATGGGTGCCAAAAGCCTTGCATATGCCTTTGAATCCGTTCATCTGTGGAATAAATGATTATGTCTTTATGCCCAGCCTGGAAGGCGCTAAGACGACAGAAATATTTACTAAGGTTGTAGAAAAGGCTGCTCAAAAATCCATTACGGCTAATATTTCTAATATTTGCCCTACAATTCCTCTTCCATCTCCGCTTTTTGTCAGTCATACTCGGGGTATACAAGCAAATATCATCAATAAAACAATACCGTATGCCATACAACAAATGCCTACATCCTTGGATTCGTTACAACAGATATTGGCTAATCCTTATTCATGGGCAATTGGAGCGGGTGTATTTTTGACTGCGGCTTTCGCCTATGGATATTTCAGTCAAAGACGAATAAATCGAGAGCTGCAAGAACAGATTCGGCAACAGTCTAAAAATCAGACTGTTAATCCTATGCCATCTTTAGGCGGCTTTTCGCAGGCAACCATTAAGGAGTCATTCTCCACTTTTAAAGGGGAGTCAAGAATAGAACAAGAAAATAAAGAGGGCGACAGAAAAAAACCAGACGATAAACCTACTATACCGATTATTCCTCTTAGAAATACAATTTCGAACATTAAGGTAGTTCCTGAAACTAAGACAACCTTTAAAACTGATGATCCATTGATTCCCCGTCTAAACTTAAATCAAAACTTTATAAATGAACCAGAGGAGATGCCTCTTATTGAAGTTGGGGAAGAATTTCAGAAGTTGGAACAACCGAAGCTTAAATTGGAAAAGGCAAGTTTCGATTTTACCCGTTATCACATTCCTATCATCAAAAGTCACGCAGCATTTGAAGGTAAAGAAGAATATGAAGACAAAGGTGTCGATACTGAAAAATCAAGCAAAAAAAATCTATGTGCCGGTGTAGAGTTAGTCGGCCTAATGAAACTTTTCAAAAAGGAAAAATCGGAAGTTTCAGACGATTATGAAAAATCAGAAGTTGAATGTTTGTTGGAATCGTTTCGCAATATAAGTCGAGAGTTTAATGAAAAAGAAAGATCTTTAAAGCAATGGGAGCTTGAGCAAAAAGCTAAAGCAAGCCTAAATACAGAAAAGTCTACTAACCGACCTCGTGGAGGCAAAACAGTTCAACCAGCAAGGCGAGGAGAACCAGCAAAACGTGGTACACTACGTCCAGAAAAAAAAGTGGCGACATTAAATGAAGCTGCTGAGGTTTGGGTTAAGCGTGTTCAAGATAAAGAAAAATATGATGATGCTTTAAACTTACTAAAACAAACTCTTATCCCTGAAAGCCTTACACCAGATAGCAAATATTCGAAATATGAGTTTACATACAATGATTTCCACACCATTTCTCAGAATATTGAACGTGATATTGCAGAAATAGAAAAACACAAATTAAATAATCCAAAAACTCCTCGAAGCACTATTCTGGAAGTTCCTGAAGCAGAAATCAAGCTAACCAAAGAAGAGCGGGCTCTCGCAAAGAAGAAAGATAAATACGTTGAAGACCTGCTAAATATTCGCAAAAAAACCAATAACATTGACATTGATAAAAGAACTCTTCAAAAGGAGATCGATGCAATTACGGCAAGTTTCAATAAAATTAAACCGGAAGAAGTTATCGCCAAAACAATAACTCCAAATGAAATTAATGCTGTGCAAGAATATCGTCAATTGATTGCAAAAATGGAAGAACTCAATAATCAACTTGAGAGTATTGACTCTAAGAGAACACAAATATTTGAAAATGCCCCTACAGAAAGTCTTTCACCAACCAGCATAAGTGCACTCTCCAAATATAAGGAGACTACAGATCCTGAAGTAAGAAGAACCCTCGCAAATTATTTAACACCGAGTAATACCCCGAGAAAAACTAATGTAAATCAAAAAAACCAGTCGTAATTAAACTGGATTTTTAAAAAACCTGGTGAAGATTGATTTTCCGATAAACATATGCCTTGGCCGCTGCCTGAACTAGCAAAACAAACCCTAGTACACTGTCAAGGTAAATACGGGGTCATAAAACATTTTTTTATTTTCGAATCTTAACGTTTCTCTTTTCGCGCCTACACATCAGTGTATGTCACGAATGAGAAACGCTAATCTCCGAATAAAAAAAATGTTTTATGACCCCGTATTTGCCTTACAGTGTACTAGCCACGGGTTAGGTTGTTGTTTTTGTAGCTTTTTTTAAAATTTAAATTCACATGAATCTAAGCATTTTTAAATTTTCAAGTCATATGATAGTATACGGTTTTTAAGTTGAGTTACGAGCAACAA
>JACCVN010000131.1 GCA_013698165.1 Parachlamydiaceae bacterium
TACAATGCGGCGAATAAAATCCTTCCCAACAGATTCTTTGGATTCCTTTTTAACGTTGGCGTCTTCCATATTGTCTCCTTACATGAATATGAAGAAGAATAACCTAAATTTGAGATAATTCTAAATCATTTTCGTATTTGGAAAAAAGAAAAGGTGAATTTTCCCCAAAGGTGAACAGCTTTCATATTCAGCACAAACTTTTTTAAATTCATTGAAAGAATTTATTTAGAGCAAAAATTGATTTCCTAGGCATGCCATTTATGAAATCAAGAATGAACGTTAAGTCGACTAATTATATTCTTAATTAATTGAACCATCCACGAAAAAATTGGAAAAGGTGTGTAAGCTTCAATGATAAGGGAGATTGCACATATGATAAGGATATAACTAATAAGCTGCTTGACAAATCTATGTAAGAGGTTAGGGTAAGGAGGACTGTTATTTGCAGGCCACCCATATTTCTCCTCCCATTTAGCTTGTGGAATTTGAGAAGGTCTGATTCTTTCAAGAGGAAGCCATGCTCGGTAAGCTGTGATCCCTCTTTCTTTGGCAATGACATCCCGTAGCCAAAAAAGATTCCAACGGCCTACGATGTCAATAATGATCCTAATTAAAAACCAAAGAAGTGAAATTAAGGCGATGCAGGCAATATAGACGTAAGTAATCATGAGTCCAGATATTAGCCATGCCTGGGTAAAGGGCTTGATTTCCCAAATCGACGAGAAAAAAATCATTGTCGATTGAACAAGATTGTTCAAGGTGGTAAAAATATGTCCTTGTAGGGTGTGTTCATCAGCTGCCTGTAAAGTAGTGATCAAGATAATCACAAAGGCAAATTGTACTAAGGGGAATTTAACAATGCTTCGTATGGGTGCTAAGAAAAGTCTGATGATCTCCATGTCACACCGTTGGTTGTATTGTTTTTATGCTACAATCTGGATCATTGAGTGCTCCTATGCGTACTGTCAATGGTGATTTCGCAGCTCGTCGTAAAGATAAGTAGCTTTAACGCAACAATAAAATATAAAATTTATTTTTACCATAATAATTTACCAGACAAAAAAATCAGAAATATGAAACATAAAGCCATGAAAATTTTATCAATAAATCAAATTGTATATAGGAAGTTGACTAAGTTAAACTATTTATCAATAAATATTTTTTAAGAAGTCAAAGTCTAATTTGCTTCGTTCGCTAAAACTATTCATTTTTACTAAAGGTTTATTCGGGTATTTACTTTGTAGCCATACGTGTGATAGTTGAAATGTCTGCAGAAAGGAGGGGACTATGAAACAGACTTTTCACGATTAACAATAAATTTAATTGAAATTAGTAGTTTGATATTAGGAGCTGAGACATAGTTGCGGGAGTTTCCTATAGCTCTGTAGCTGTATCCCAAGCCTCGAATGAGGCGATTTGTGTAGAGCCCATAGTGAAGCCTCGAATGAGGCAAACTATGGGTAGGGATAATACAATACGTAAGTCCCGCAGGGGCGGTTTGTGTCGTCTTCAAAAACGTTTCTGGGAAATCTATATTAGTCACATAGGCCGCCCCCTTTGGGACTTACGTATTTTATTTATCCTACCCATAGTTTGCCTCATTCGAGGCCACACTATGGGCTCTACACAAATCGCCTCATTCGAGGCTAGAGATTTTCTAATTGCCTTTTCCTGTAAGGGAGGGGGCTTTGCCCTTCATAATACGCGCGCAATGGTCAAGGCAGGCGTACATCTTATAGAAAATGTCATTCCGAATGTTCCTGTTCGTCAATGGGTGATCAGTTTTCCAATGCGCATTCGCCATTACCTTCAGAAGCCGGTGAGTCTACAAAAAGTCCTCCACAACGTCATCGAAGAGATTCGACAAAAGCTTATCGCATCCTACCCCGAGATCCCCGATACTCAAATTGGAGCCGTCAGCTTTATCCAAAATTTTGGTTCGACTCTTAATGGCCATCCGCCTGACCCCATGTCATCAAATTAAGGAAATTTATCGGTGTATTAAAAGATTGTTTTACTCATCCATTGATTTTACCCGAATTCCTTCAAATAGGCGGCCTCAAAAGCAAAACCGCGAAGGAGTAGATGCAATTTCCATCTTGTTTTTGACAGATGGCGTTTTTAGTATAGGCGGCGAGCAGCTTCTATTTCATGAGGCCATTCTCACTCCGGATGATGTTAAGGAGGCCCAGGATGTTATTCGCGACCCTAAAATATTTCGTCAGATGTGGCTTGTTTGATAAAACGTCTGTAGAGAAAATGTTGCGCTATGAAAATAGCGGTTTCCCACTCGATGCGAAGGTTAGGATCCAGCCATGGGATAGGGATTGGCTTGAGCGCCTTATCAGATATTGCGCTCGGCCACCATTTGCCAGCGAAAACCTACGTATGAATGGCCATTTGCAGGTGTACCGATTCCCAAATCCAACACATAAAGGGCAAACCTTTATCCAGTTGGATCTCCTCGAGTTTCTCAAAAGGATTGCAGCTTTCATTCCACATCCTCGCCGCCATCGTCACCAGTACCATGGTGCATTTGCACGTAACTCGCCACTCAAGAAAAAAGTGTCGGCCAGTGCAGGACACCGCCTCGATGAAATTTCACCTGCTTCTGTAAAAAATGCTATGGACAAGGTAAGATGAGTCTCCTTCGATTGGGCTAAACTTATTGCACGCATTTACGAGGTCAACCCACTCATTTGTATATGCGGGGGCAAAATCAAAATTATTGCTTTTGTGACTCAGAATTTAGAAATCCAGCGCATTCTAGGGTATCGGCCGGCCGACAAAATCCCGATTTCGATCCTCTCTATAATGGATTGGGATTTTTGTCAGTTGATCCCTGGAACACAAGATGGTTTTCCCGAAATGGAGGTTCAGCTTCACTGGGAAACGGGGGACAGGATCCACCTCCCATTGAAGAGGCTTGCGGATCCACCTCATTGGACAGACCATAGTGATCCAGCCCACTGGATTGAGGCCCGCAAAAGTTGTCACCGGAAAGGCCCAACCACTGCCCAGCAATGGAATGGCCACTTTGCCACATTTCACTGTTTTTTAATCATTTATCGTCTCAAAATTACCAAATCACATCATGATCCTCCATCAAAGGCTCAAGCTCGGCTGCAATCGATCACTTCAAGCCTTTGAAAGAGTGCTCCCGCTTCCTGGTTGAAATTCAAAATGCCATTGAATTTCCTATCCTTAAAAAACGTAGCAAATCATACCAAATTTGCTACGAAATTAAAGGTGATTGAAGCGTAAATGGTTAATAGATGCCCACCCATCCTCAATGTCCACCACGATGCCCGCCACCACCATGCGAATCATGATGCAAGCCACGATGCCAGCCATGATGCCCGTCATGCCAGTCATGATGCCTAATGCACCGGTGAATAACAATAGGGTTAAATTAAAAGTCCTCCACATCGTCATCGAGGAGATACGACAAGAGCTTATCGCATGCTACCCCGAGATCCCTGATACTCAAATTGGAGCCGTCAGCTTTATCCAAAATTTTGGTTCGACTCTTAATGTCCATCCACATTTCCATCTTGTTGTGACAGATGGCGTTTTTTTTTATCTTAGGACCTGCAGGGGTAGGCAAAAGTCATCTTGCTCAGGCTCTTGGCCATGAAGCATGTCGAGAGAGTACGATACGCTGTTTTATTGTACATATCAATTGTTTGAATGGATTCACATGGGAAAGGGAGATGGTACACATAAAAGAAGGTTATCACAAGTGATCAAAATGCCACTGCTTATCCTTGATGATTTTGGGCTGCAGGCCCTTAGCGAAGTACAACAAGCTGATTTATATCAGCTAATCGTAGAAAGATATGAAAAGAACTCGACGATCATCACAAGCAATAGAGATTTTGATGAATGGCCAAGCATTTTTACAAATCCCTTATTGGGATCGGCAGCCTTGGATAGGTTAGTCCATAGAGGTATTCAGGTTATTGTAGAAGGAGGAAGTTATCGATTGGCCGAATTCAAAAAGGCTTGTGCTAAAACGAAAAAAAATAAACAATAAATCAACTAAAAGACAAATAAATAATGTAAAGAATTGTGTACTTAGTATGATGCATTTTGAGTAATTGGTGGGTCATTCTAGGTGATCGCCACTCGTATTCACAAACGAGAGCGCCAAATGGAGCATTCTCAATGATCACGGGGTGGGACATTCTCAGTGATTTTTACCACCGCGCAAAGATCAAATCAGGTAATCCCCTGCAACATAAATCTAAACTCGATCCCCTATAAAATTTCTGTGGTATTCAATAAAGAGGATCAACTTTCGCGCAACGCCAAGCTATTTGTTGCGCTTTTCCAGGAATACCTCACTAACCACCCAATTTCATCTAAGAGAATCCCACCCAAAAAATAAAAATCTGCAATTGTCTGTGCCTGGGGTCAGGCCTGATCTAGGGTGTTGATTTAATGACTTTTGAACCTTTGAAAATTTCAACAAAATTGTCCTCAATTTGAGAGTGTTTTTTAGGACAAAATTTTAGTAGTAAAATCAGAACTCATAATAGCTTAAATCAACACCCTAGTACACTGTCAAATATAAATTTACTTTTATTTTTAAAATCATTACACTTCCTGACATACAATAGGAGAGTGAAATGGGACGAAAAATAAAATATATA
>JACCVN010000132.1 GCA_013698165.1 Parachlamydiaceae bacterium
CGCCCTGATCATCTAAGACAAGGCGAAGGAACTCATGGTTCTCAAATTTTTCTACTAAACCTTTGGCTTCCATTCTGCGAACTTGTTCATCGAGAGAATATAGAAGCTGTTGGCCAGTGGAAGCTCCGCAAAAGGCGGTGCGATTGTAAAGGGTTCCGCCAAAACGTCGGAAATCAAGATTTCCTTCAGAAGTGCGATTGAATGTGCATCCAAAACGGTCCATCATATAAATGATCGCAGGGCCACTTAAACACATTTCTAAGATGGGCGGCTGGTTAGCGAGAAAGTCTCCCCCTTTGATGGTGTCATAGGCGTGGATGATTGGTGAATCATCTTCACCCATCGAATTGATGGCAGCATTAATGCCACCTTGTGCACATACAGAGTGGGAACGTTTTACTTTTGTCACCGAGACCAGTTGCACTTTGCAGCCATTTTCAGCTAATTTTAATGTGGCAGAAAGGCCTGCAAGGCCTCCCCCAATTACCAGAACTTTCTTTTCGGATTTAGAAGCCATTAGTCTCTTCAGTTGTATAAGTTAAACCAGTAGGTGCCCCAGATTGCAGCTAGGCCTAAAAAGACCGTGAGGCAAAGCAAAATTGTAGACAACGTTCTCATAAGATTTTGGGAACGCGTAGTCATTGTTATTCCCCAAGTGATCATGGCCGTCCATAATCCATTAAAAGCATGGAAGCAGGCAGTGAGGGTAAAGATTGTGTATAGCACCATCATGACAGGCATCTTAAATGTGTCCCTCAGCATAAGTAAAGTTGCTGTGCCAAAGTCAGGGCTAACCGCAATCACTTCTCCTTTGCTTAGAGGATGCTTTTCTAAGGAAGCAACATAATCTTTTTGTTGCTGTATTTCAAGTTTTTGCACTGGGTTATCGAGTTTGTCAGTACCGGTACTTCGAAGAGGAGCTTTATCTTTTTGGATTTGTGCTTCATCATAAAGCGTAAACCCTAGCCGTGAACTCAATGTTTGTAATCCGGGATCATCGTGAAGACGAACCATATAAAAGTGAGATGCTCCCTTTTGGGCCGATGTCGGGTACTCCACAAATCGCATGTGCACAACATGGGCAGCAATTGCAAAGAGTAGTATCCATGATGTAATGCGTTGCCAGGTGTAAGCATGATTTCTAGGATACTCAGGTAGGTAGGGTGTACTTCCGGTAACTCCGGTAGTATTTATTTTTCCTGTCAATAAGTAGACCACTCCCCAAATCCCGTGGATGAGTAAAGGCACTCCCAATAGAAGAGCCTCGATTACAGGAAGATAGGGGAGACGGTGAATTCCATTCACTGAATCAATAAAGCCGTTTCCGTCAGATCCAAAAAATAGTGCAGCTTGGGAGTTAACTAATAGATGTTCCATGAGATAGAGAACTAGAAATACTCCGGTAAGGGAGTGTAGCCGCCTCCATATAAAGGCACTTGGGATTTTTGCAGCCTCAGCCATTGGTCCATCTCCTGCTTGTCACTATCTCGACTTTAGAGACTATCTATTGCTCTTCTTAGCGGTAATCTAGCAGTCAACGGAGCAATGTACAAGAAAAAATTGATTTTTTGTTTTCCAATTGATTGAATGCCTGAAGTCTTTTAACATATACTCGACATAGCTGAATCTTAGAATTTTCGGCTGCGCGAAAGCTCTCAGATTCAGCTATGACGATTATTTACTGCTAGAAAGCAACGGTTGATGAGCCACCACTACTCTGACGCAAAGCCGCAAAGGGCACAAAGAAAGGAACAAGAAAAATTGCATATTGGAAATTAATTTTTCTTATTTGGTCAGTCCAACTCTCCCTCTTTTGTTCTTGTTTCTGTGCGTAACTTTGTGACTTTGCGTCAAATTGGTGATGGCTCTTCAACCGTGTTCGTCGATTAAGCCAAAAAAAGGGATTGTATTATGTGGAAATGGGTATGTATGTTGTTCGCAGCCTGTACAATGTTATCATCAATTGAGAGTTCCGAAAATAACATTAAAGTTCTGGCTATAGCGGGTAGTACAAGGG
>JACCVN010000134.1 GCA_013698165.1 Parachlamydiaceae bacterium
GGGTTATTTGTCGTGATGATCTTATATTTGTTGTCCGGAAATATTTCATCCACATAGTAAAATGTTTTATTCGTGAAGGAAGAGCCTCCGTTTGGCGAATATTGATGAAATGTCTCTTTACAAGCATCTTGAAGGGCCTTTTGTGGAATTCCAAAAAAACGCTCTAAAAGGGAGGCTACATAATCAAATAAATGATGTCCGATAAACGCATCGTATTTCACACTATAGATACTTTCACGATTTTCTGTTATTAAGTGGCTTTTTGGAAAATGCAGATGTAGTTGATGTTTTTCTCTGATTTCTGGATCCACATAAGCATCTAGATCTCGATATATAATCCTGGTAGGAGAAAAGCTCGTATCAAGTTCGAGCAAAGTATTCTGACCGTGCATCTCAAATAGAATGCCTCGCACTCTCAAGACAGTGCACCAGATCTGAATAATCGGCTTCATTATATGATTTAAAGTGAAAGTTTTCGGGTCTTCGTTGAGAAATTGAATAAGTTGAATTAAAAGTGGCAAATCATCTGGATTTTTAAGATCTTGGGAATAGAGAGCAAAAAGGGGAATAAGCAGCCTCTTCTTTTCTAATGTTGGATGTGGAGTGAATTCTCTGATGATAGATCCCCAAGCCTCTGGTCCAAAACCGTAAATCATTCCAATTAGTTCAGGAAGAAAGCCAAATTTTGGAAGATAAAAATGCTCTAGATCTTTAGAAACCTCAATACAGTGTTGAATGGCATTTATTCTCAATCTGCGTATGAATCTAGATATGCGCCTAGGATAATGCAGCTTTATAAAATGACAGGGTAGATCTTTTGTTCCGTTCACGGTCATGACTGTTCGGGTTGAGGCGGTGGGGGAAACAGAAATAGAGTTTGAAGGATATTTTCGTAATTCTTCAATGAAGGGGATCCGATCATCTTCGAATATTTCAGGATGAATAGGAAATAAAACAGTATCTTTTTGAATATAATGATTTAAAAGTTGGGTACTGGGGTTATCTAGATAGATCGCAACTTTTTCTTTGGGTATCTCCAAGCAAGGGACTTTGAAAGATTCTACCCCACCTACTGGCTGATATTTAGGGTCTACCTTAGATTGATTGGCGAAGGGACTATAAGTCCTCGAACCTTCATTGACATATCTTTCCAAATAAAGAAAAGCACTTGGATCCTCTAGATTCTCGATTTTCATCAAGCAAAGCCCCCGTTTGGCTTTCCTAACTCAATCATTCTCTTGCAGTAAGAATAGAGAGCATCATAGACTATCCATTCAGCTGCATTTAACTCATGATCGTCTTTAAAGCCAAGATTCCGAAAACCTATAGCAATAGCTTCTAATCCTGGTCCTTCTTGCTGGTTGTAGAGCGTATTATCTGTATCTGCGCCATTAACAATTTTACCTAAAAGAACAAGTGCCTGATCACCGGTTAAATTGTATTTCTTGAGAATTGCTTCAAACGAGCATTCTTTTCCATGATGCCCTAACTCAACGCCTTCAATATCGTAAGGGATGGCTCCTATGCGTTTAGCCTCACTTGAGACTTTATCAGGTGGCACAAAATGAAATTCAGCTTCATGATCAACGAACTTTTTGATGAGCCAAGGACAAGCTACACGGTCAACTTTGACTTTCTCACGAGTAATCCACTTCATAATTTTCCCATTTGAGTTACTTTGTTAAATTCAATGCTTCTTTTACGGTTTTTGCAAGGTCTTCAGTATTCCCTTTTCCCAATAGTGAAGAAAAATCATTCTAGGAGATTCCATCGTCATATGATGGTGAATGGCGACAATATTTATATTACCTTTTCTGAGAGCTTTTAGAACGGGTTGTAACTCACTTTCAAGTATAGCAAAATCACCATCTACAATGGCATTTTCGTTTGTACCAGCAAAAGCAGCCCACGTATTAACTCCCATATCACTTTTGATGGTGACATCATCCATTTTCACAGATCTACCAAACACAAACTTGACCATACCTTCTTTACCTTGTCCTTTAATGCCAAAAATTTTCTCTAAGCTTGAAAGATTAATCGAGCTTTTGTTGGAAATAGCGGAGCCTGCAAAACCATTTGATGGAGAGCTATTTTCTGATCTGATTTCTTTAACTGAATCCAGCGCTTTTTTCACGCCAGTTGCCAAATCGGTGATTGCTGCCTTTCCACCTATGTGCATGAAGTAGACTTTTGGACTATCATAAAAGAAATGATTGTGGAGTGCTGTAACCTCAAGATTGCTATTCAAAAGACTGGACATCACAGGATTCACTTCATCCTGAAAGAGAACCAAATCCCCCATCATCATAAATTTGTTCTCATCTACTGGAGTAAACGCAGCCCAAGAAGTTAGTCCCATAAACGGATCGAGTTGAGTGTTGTCCACAGAAATTTTTATATCAGTTCTTGGAAAAGAGGCTTTGAATACCTTTTCTTTTTCGTTGTAGGTCCCCTTTAACCCGGTTACTGAATCATACTTATCTTTATCCATCGCTTGGAATTGCTGATCGGCGTATAGATTAGATAGAAAAAAAATGCCAGTTGCAAGACAAATTAAATATTTAAATTTCATAACATCATAATTCTTAGCTGGTTAGTAATTACAGAAAGATCAAAAAGTCCCGCGACCCATCAAATTTTCACAATCACACATATAGATTAAGATATAAAGAGAATTTACTATGATGCCAGATATAACAATAGACTGATTCGTCTGAGCTGTAGTCAGTTTCTAGTTGGAGCATGATCAGATTCGCTGGAATATGCTGTGTGGGTAACTAAGAAGATTGCGGAAAAACTCTCTAGACAAATTAAATACGTATACGTATAATCATGCCAAGCAATCACATTTCAACTGAAAAGGAGATCTTATGTTTGCTGCCCAACTTAGGCTTTGTTTTACTCTTTGTGACTAGTCCCCAAAAAAGCAGTCTTTTTTACCAAAAAATTTTTGGAACTCAACCAATAGAAGAGTCTCCTACCTTTGTCATGTTTGCATTAAAAAATGGTGTAATGTTAGGTCTTTGGTCTAAATATACAGCGGAACCACGCGTAGAAGCTTCCCCTGGCGCATTAGAGATATGTTTCCCTGTCGATGACGTTGATGCTCTTTATGAAGATTGGGGTAAAAAACATGTGACAATTGCTCAAAAACCCACTGATATGGATTTTGGCCGTACTTTTGTGGCACTTGATCCTGACGGACATAGAATTAGAATTTATCGTTTACAAGAGGAAAACTAATGCACTGGCTAGCTGTTGCAAGTCAAGAGCATGTCAAGAGAGGAGTTTCAGGAGGCTTTGCTCAAGTTTGCCATGGAAAGCCAGGGCCATTAAAGCAGATGTCTCCAGGCGATTGGATTATTTATTATTCTCCTACTGAGCAGTTTGGAGGAAAAATGCCTTGTCGAAAATTTACTGCAATTGGCCGCGTTAAGCCAAAAGAACCTTATCAATTTCAAAAGAGTTCTGATTTTGTACCATGGCGGAGAGATATTGAGTTTATTGATTCTAAAGAAACTTCAATTTTGCCTAATTAATAGCCTTTCATTTATCCAAAATAAACAGCGATGGGGATTTCCTTTTCGACGTGGTTGTTTTTCTATTTCTTTAGATGACTTTCAATTAATTGCCTCTAGCATGGGGATTATTGTATAATGGCACAGACTGTTAATTTTAATGGAATTAGTATTCATCCTTCAGCCGAGGAAAGCCCAGGATTTTTATTATGGCGAGTTAGCACATTGTGGCGCAAAGCGATTGAAGCAGTTCTAAAACCACTTGGACTTACGCATCCGCAATTTGTTGTTCTTGCAACTACGGCTTGGCTGACAAGAAGAGGTGATAAAGTAAGTCAAGTTGAAATTGGAAAACAAGCAGCTTTAGATCCTAATACCATTTCACAAATATTACGGGGGTTACAGACTAAAGGGCTTATAGAACGATCTCATACTAACAAAAGATCTAAATACCCAATTCTCACTCCTATTGGTGTTGAAAATTTGGCAAAAGCTATGCGAGCAGTTGAGAGTGCAGATGTAACTTTTTTTGCATCTGTTGATGTAGAAGAATCAAAAATACTTAAAACTTTGCAGATTCTTGCTCGTAGCGAATCTTTAAAAAAAGAAAAAGAATGATTATGAAAAAATCTGTTTCAAAATTAGAAGTCCATCAAACTCCACCTGAAGGTTTGTCCCTCGGGTTGAAGTTGCAGCTTGTTATCTTGAAATAAACAACCAGCTTCTTTTATTACAAAGAGCCCAAGGAAAGTTAGAGGGAGGCAAATGGGGTGTACCAGCTGGCAAGCTCGAAGATAATGAATCCCCAGAAAATGCTGCAAAAAGAGAGCTATTTGAGGAGACTGGTATTTCTTTTGAAGATACGCATATTATCCGTTTGAATGTATTTTACATACGTAAGCCAGAAGTTGATTATATTTATCATTCTTTTAAAATACACTTAGAGCAAAATGCCTAATGTTTGTTTGTCTGATGAACATCAAAGTTATATATGGGCTAACTCAAACGATATTGAAAACATAGTTTTAATGGATGGTGCAAGGGAAGCTTTACAACATTATCGAGCTATGATCGTTAAAAAAAGAGCTGGGGCTAGTGAGTTTGGGGTCAGGCCTGACTTTCAGACATTAGTTTGGGGTCAGGCCTAGTTTGGGGTCAGTTTGGGGTCAGGCCTGACA
>JACCVN010000580.1 GCA_013698165.1 Parachlamydiaceae bacterium
CTACAGCCACTACTTCATCAGGGTTAACCCCTTTATGGCCTTCTTTACCGAAGATCTGCTTGACCATTTCTTGTACGGCAGGCATACGAGTCATACCGCCTACGAGGATGATTTCGCTGACATCTTCAGCCTTGAGGCCCGCATCTTTCAGGGCTTTGATACAAGGTTCACGGCAGCGTTCGATAAGATCGTGGGTAAGATTTTCCAACTTTGAGCGAGTCAATGTTAAGGCGAGGTGTTTAGGACCTGAGGCATCCATCGTAATAAATGGTTGATTAATATCTGTCGACATCGTGCCGGAGAGTTCGATTTTGGCTTTTTCTGCCGCATCGCGAAGGCGCTGGAGGGCCATTTTGTCATTGCGTAAGTCAATGCCTTGTTCTCTTTTGAATTCGTCAAGAATCCAGTTGAGAATAACATTGTCAAAGTCATCTCCACCGAGGTGAGTATCCCCATTTGTTGACAGCACTTCAAAAACGCCGTCACCAATTTCGAGAATTGAGATATCGAATGTTCCGCCACCAAGATCGAAGACAGCGATTTTTCTGTCGGAGTGTTCCTTGTCAAGGCCGTAGGCAAGGGCTGCAGCTGTAGGCTCAGGAATGATACGTTTGACGTCAAGACCGGCAATTTTTCCCGCATCTTTTGTCGATTGACGTTGGGAGTCATTGAAATATGCAGGCACCGTGATGACAGCTTCAGTGACTTTTTCACCTAGATAGGCTTCGGCAGTTTCTTTCATTTTGATCAGCACTTGGGCAGAAACTTCTTCAGGAGTAATAATTTTCCCGAGAACCTCAAAGACAGCATCTCCATTAGCATTGCTAGTGACTTTGTAGGGTACGTTTTTAATTTCTGAGAGTACTTCATTGTATTTGCGTCCAATAAACCGCTTTGCGGAAGAGATTGTATTCTCTGAGTTTGTGACCGCTTGGCGCTTAGCTGGAATACCGACGATAATTTCCACTCCATCGCCGTTTTTTTTGTAAGCCACGATAGAAGGTGTTGTGCGAGTGCCTTCAATGTTGGCGATGACTTTGGGTTGTCCCCCTTCCATGACAGAGACGCATGAATTGGTTGTTCCCAAGTCAATTCCAATAATTCTGCCTTTTTTTTGATTCATAGCAAAGCTCCTTTAAAATTAGGCTGCATTAGTTTATTTCTTCATTTAATTCAGCAATCGTTTCATTTGAGGCTGGCGCTTTGGCGACTTTAACGCGCGCAGGCCTAAGAATGCGATCACTATTGATTTTGTATCCTCGTAAACTTTCTTCCACGACAGTCCCAGGCGAAAATTCCGTCGTTTCCACCATTTCTATTGCTTCATGTCGAGTGTGATCAAACGGTTGTCCAACGGAGACAAAAGGAGTTACTCCATTGGCGGCTAAGACATCCTTAAATTGATTAAGGATCATTTGAAATCCTATGGCCCAATGCTTTACATCATCAGATGATTGCTCGGTAAATTTTAAAGCATTTTCAAAATGATCAATCGGCGTCAAAAAATCATTGATGATATTTTGAACAGCGTATTGCATAAGATCCTGCTTTTCTTTTTGCATCCGTTTACGTAAGTTTTCGGATTCCGCAAGACCGCGCATGTACTTATCTTTAAATTCATCTGAGGATTCCCGCAAGCGCCTAACCTCTAATTCTAGAGGATCAATGACGACTTCAGGGATTGCAGACTGACTTTCTGTGGGATAGTCTTCTTCATTTTCGCTGGTGGGTTGGTTCACTGGTTCGTCATTTTGCATGTTAAAAAACTCCTATTTAGATTCCTTGGCCTGTTCCTAAGTCTTCAAGCAAAAATAGCCTGGAATGGCCTAGCCGATGATGCTCTTCTTTTTGCAAGTAAATTGACTCTTCTTTAGGTTGGCGATATTTAATTTTAAATTTATAAATGTTTCGAGTTAATGAAGTCGTGATACTTTCACTAAAGGCGTGAAGGAGTGCAAAAACTTCCTTGTAGGGGATCCTCACTGCGGATAAAATCCCTATAGCTCCTACAGCTTGCTGGTTTATATGGTAGGGAATTGCTGCAACTGTACAATTTGGAGTCTCCGACGTATGGGAGGAAAGATCATCTCCTATCCACACTTTTATATGGTTTAAGGAAGTACATTCTTTCAGGAGTAAGCGCATACTATGAGTATTTTCAAAGAGAGCTAAACTTGAAGACAATACCGCCGGATCTTGAAACTCCGGATAGGAAATTAGTTTTGACATACCCGTGCGATAAATCTCTTCATCAGTGAAATTCGAATACCCAACCAGATAGCGGAGCATAAGCTCATTATAGATTTTCTGTGCTAACAGTTCCTCTTCAGGTTCCAAATTTTCCGGTTTTTGGATTCCTGTGAGCCTCCATTGGAAATAATCTTCCATACGTTTGATCGCAAAAGCACTGAGCTTTATATCCACATAGATAAGTTCAGTTTGAATAACTCCAAAATCGGTAATCAATACACATAGGCAGCGTGATTGATCAAGTCCTACAAGCTTTAATGCAGTTATAAAATCGTGATCAAAGCGCGGGGCAGAGAGAAAGACAGCGCAATTTGTTAGCTGGCTAAGCAATTCAGCTGCCTGTTGTAAATAGGCGGCAATTTCGCGCGATTCATTGGAGCTTAACTCTTGGCAAAGCTCTTGATTTTTAGGAGTTAGCGCTCTTGAATTGATTTGCTGCAAAGCATAAAAACGGTAGGCTAAATGTGTTGGAAGTCTACCACCCGAAGAGTGCTGCTGAGTCAAATACCCTTGATCTTCTAAAGAGGCGAAATAATTGCGTATTGTTGCCGTGCTTAAGTCTGAAAAACCGGATTCCTTAAGGGTGTGGGATCCTATTGCTTTTCCGGTTTTAATATATTGTTCGACAAGTGCATTGAGAACACGTTCTTGACGTTCTTCCTTCCCTGTCTTTTTTAAAGCGACTGATTTTTGCTGTACCAAAGCCGTAACCCTCGTTAACCTTTCTTGCTCTTATAAGTATTATAGGGCACAAAGAAAATTTGGTCAATCAAATTTAGCAGTCTAGCTGTTCGAGTGCTGATTTTCGTGTCCGCTTCCCAAAAAATTTAAATTTAAATTTTTTTTTAAATTTAAAATACATCGGATTTATTTGTCATTATCTGCTTAAAAAATCATGAAATTTTTCTTTGTCCAATAAAAAATAATTATAAATTGTAATTAAATGCCATTGAACAATATTTAAATTTGTTTGTATAATAAACATGGTAGTGAATTGTATTGTGTTTAATAATTAGATAAGGAGAATTATTATGCTGCCACCATTAAATCCAATGAGGAGATTACCTTCAAATATACCACCAATTCGGCATCAATCAACGTCAGTAAAACCTCCAAAAACAGTAGTATTACTTGAGCTCATCAATATGAAACTCCAGACTGAATTACCTCAGGTAGATAAGCAGAAATGGAAGGAATTAAAAAGCGATATCATATTTGAACCCGAAAAATTTAATGATGAAAGAATAACGGAGTTAATGGAACAACTTACACCTAGTTTAAACAAAAACCATGATCGATTGGTAAAACATTTTGAAGATGAATTTCAATCCTTAACAAAAAAATATGATGAAGTTTTTAGCGAAAGAAAGGAATATAAAGATTCAGATAATAGATATAAGTTTAACGATTTAGGTTTACAGCTATCAAAAATTATAGATAAAAAAGTTGAAATTTTAGAAAAACAAAAAATTTTTTTTACCATCGCTGTTGATTTAGAAAAGTCTCAAAAAGGCATTTTAAATCTTAATAAAATTTCTGAGTATGAAAATGAGTTAGGTGCGATAAACCAAAAATTAGGGTCTCTCAAAACTAAACAAGCCAGCAATATTATTCTAAAAGATCTATCATCTTCAAATGATGCTATCAAAGAATTTGATCGACAAAACAGTGAACTTGTAAGTAAATTACGCTTAGTTATTCCAGAACATTATCAAGATGGGTTTTTTAAGGATAGTGGTATGATATATGAGAATGTGCTTAAAGTAAGGGAAGCACATGATGCTGATATTGAAAAGAATTTATTAAATGCTAGTAGCCAATTACTGAAATACCTTGACAATCCTCATGTAGAAGAGGATTTACGTGTAGAATTAAAAAAATTAGAAAGCATGCTAGGGTCAAAAACTCCTTCACATGATATTGCGATAACAAAAAATATTCGAAAAATTAAGATTAGACTTGCGGTTCTGGACAGTTTAAGAGACGTAAAAGATATCATTGCATCTGGGAAATTAAATGCTACAGGGGCGCAAATTTTAGGATACATGTTAATAGCCACAACTAGTTATAAAAACCATGATATAAATTTTATTTCTAGATTATTAGTAAGATTTACAGATTTTATGAGAAATAATCCTATCAAAGCAGTAACAACCCCACCGGTATTATATCTCTTAGCCGTGTTCTTGGCTAATTGCTTTATTTTATCCGAACTTGCAGCATTAGCAGAAACGAAATTAAATGCAGAAACCAATGAGTTGGGTTTAAACACTAATGAGGTTTTGTTGCAAGCTGCAAAGTATTTAGGGATTGATTTAAGTACAACAACCTATGAG
>JACCVN010000590.1 GCA_013698165.1 Parachlamydiaceae bacterium
GCATTAAACATACGGTAAAACACTTTGATAATTGTTCAATTGAGCTCTATTCCAAAGGCTGTTCAAACACACATGTGCAGCCAGGTCTTACATTTAAAATTAATATCAAAAAAAAAATCTGCTTCGACTTTAAATTGAGTAATAGTGATTTAGAAGAAGGCTTCGTCGCATTCACTGATCATTATAAATGTCGGTTGTTTATTCGTCCGATAAGTGAAATTACTCATGGTGCTCAAAAAAAACTACACACTATCGACTTCGTTTGGCTTGATCCCTCAACGACTCACATCAAGCTGCCTGAACAAATATGTATCAATTGCGCTAGCGAATTAGGTGGCTCAGAAACGTCATTGCTTGCCGGGTTAAACTCTGAGCATATTATCGGGGCTCCTGAATATTTATGCAAAGTTCAATGGCCAATAAACAGCTATCCACCCACGAGTTATCAGTACATGACTGATAAGGCTTGTGGAACCTTTAATGTAAATTTTATACAAAAGAATAAAATTGATCACACCGAACTGTTGACATATGTTGTTGATTTAGCCCAAGGATTGAAATATCTTCATAATAATAATTTAGTGCACAGTGATTTCAAACCCGACAATATTTTGATATTCAAAAATAAAATTAAAATTGCAGATTTTGGCTCATGTATGCCGCCAAAAAATGAAAAATGGGGCGATGGCATTACTATTAGATCACCGGAAATCATGATGACGAATACTGCTGAAGGAAAAACATATAAGGGATTTCCTCATGATATGTTTGCTCTTGGATACAGCATCTTTGAACTCGCTTCACCTGAAAATGTAAAACCCAATTGCTCAGCCAAAGACTTTGAATTTACAGAAAAAGAGCTCTATTCTTCTGAGTTCCAAGAAGCACACCAAAAAAAACTCAAAGAAGCGTGGCCTAAATCAAATAATTCGGCAGAAAAGAAACTCAGAAAGTTAGCTCTCAAGCTTATGACAATCAATCCTGTAAATCGCATAAATGCAAATGCTATTGAATTGTTGATTCATCCAGCTATATTGCTGTTACAAAATTAAAGCATCTTATGGCAATGCACATTATCCCCCATTCACTAGTCAGGAGATGAATCGCTGATGATATTGGATTCAAATTGGGTAGGATCAAAATATTTATGGTAATATACTTCCATCCTAGGGAGCTTGCAGCTGTGTTGCACTGTGGTTAGCATTAAAAAACCTTTAAACAATTACTGCTTTTGGTATGACTAACTTAGTGAGGACAAGAATGGATATCCCATTAAAGGTTAAAGCGCAAGGTCTCTATTGTACGAGCGGTCATTTTTATATTGATGCCTGGAAGCCTACGCCTATTTGCGTTGTTACGCATGGCCATGGCGATCATGCCTATTGGGGGCATGACTTGTATATAGGATCTCCTGAAACTATAAAAATCATCCAGCACCGTTTAGGGAAAGATACTCCGTGTCAAAGCCTGGAATATCATAAAAAAATAAAACTCGGAAATTGTTGGCTTTCACTTCATCCTGCAGGCCATATTCTAGGCGCATCGCAAATAAGGATTGAAGATTCAAAAGGTGTGACTGTCATTTCTGGCGATTACAAAAGAGCTGATGACGCAACTTGTAAGCCCTTTGAAGTAATAGAATGCGATATTTTTGTCACAGAATCGACGTTTGCTCTCCCCATTTATCATTGGCCTAAAAATGAAATCATTGAAAAACAAATCTTCGATTGGTGGCAAGAAAATGCAAATAATGGACACCCTTCTATTTTGTTTTGTTATTCTCTAGGAAAAGCTCAAAGAGTCATGAGTTTGTTGAGCAACCATAGCGATAAAACAGTGCATTTGCATGGTGCTGTTTATTCGTTGTCGCAACTTTATAATGAAATGGGGGTGAAATTAATCCCGTATACTCCTGTTTCGGAGAGTGCAAAGGGCTCACTGTTTAATCAGGATTTAATTATCGCGCCACCATCTGCCATCGGTACTCCGTGGATGAAAAGATTTCCTTCTAGTAGAACAGCTTTGGCCTCTGGATGGATGGAAGTTAGAGGTACAAGGAGAAGAAGAGCTTTAGATCGAGGTTTTGTATTGTCTGACCATGCAGATTGGTCATCTTTAATTAGAACGATTGAACAAACGAAAGCAAAAATTGTTTTAACTACACATGGAAATTCAGGAACCTTAGCTAAATACCTTCGTGAAGAGAAAGGTCTTGATGCGCAAGAGCTAAAAGGGCTAGAGGCTAATTTTGAGGAAGAAGATTAACGCGTATACTCATAGCTGAATCTGAGATTTGGTCAACGCCAAAGCCTCGGCGTTAAGCTCACTTAAAAGGTCCTGTATTATCTCGTTATCCCGTCCCTTTCGGGACTCAGGTTTTTTTTCGCTCTCACCCAGGCCTCCGCTTTGCTTTGACCTGGGCTTTGTCATGAAAGCCCTTCGGGCCAAATCCACCCAATAAATTGGAAAATGGGCTGGTAAAACAGCTAGAAGTGGGAACGCCTCAATATGGCCCTCTTAAGTAGCGTTTGGATGGATTGGCCCGAAGGGCTTTCATGACAAAGCCCAGGTCAAAGCCATACTTCTACCCACATCTTTTTCTTGACATTTTTTTACCCATAATCTTTATGCGCCAACCACCCCTCAGCTAGTCTGTAGGCTTT
>JACCVN010000597.1 GCA_013698165.1 Parachlamydiaceae bacterium
ACGGCTCCCCGATGATGCGTCAGCGCCATATGCCCTTCCGCATTGATGAGGAAGCAAGGCAAGTTTGGCTGAGCAGCTTCAGAAAAGTTCTGGATGGCCATGAGGACATCTACAGCTTTCCTATAGAATATCGCGACGAATTTTGGGAATTCCTCGAAAAGTTCTCTGCCTGGATGGTGAATACAAAACCTGCATAGAGATTGCTCAGAAATAGTTTAATTGATGTTTAGTACAAATATACTACTACAGAGCCCACAGAGAACGCAGAGATGGTTTACAAAACCTAGCTCACGCAAAACTTGGTGAAGCGTACTTAAACGCAGCAGGCACATATCGGTTGTTTAATATTTAAAATATAATGTAGTGTGGAAGTTTCGCTGCGCACTTCATATTCACGCAAACTGCTCATAGGTCACCCTTCCATGAAAAATTATGCCCTTACAGACTTTCAGATTCTTCGTCCGAGGCATGAGACGACTCAAGAAAAGGGGCTTGAATGGCTTGCAAAGGCGCATGCCAAAACTGAAATGACAAAGCAACCCGATCTTGATGGTGAGCAGCTTTATCAAGACTTTTTACAGCGATTTATGCATATCGGCTGCAAGCCGGAACACATACATCAAAGAGGGCATGAGCTTCCGGATTTTTTGCACCACGACTGGCCTACAATGGAAATATTTCGTCTTGATCAATCCACTTTTGGGGCCGGTCTAAAACAGCGCCAGGAATTTCATGACAAAGCGACCGATGCAATCTTTGAAAAATACTATCCTTTAGACAGCCTTCCGCCCAAACATCTGATCCATGTTAGCTGCACAGGATATTCCTCTCCTAGTTCAGCTCAAAAAATTGTGTCTAAGCGCAGTTGGGGTGATCAGACATTAGTCACCCACGCCTATCATATGGGGTGTTACGCCTCAATTCCCGCGATACGCATGGGTGGAGCATTTGTACAGACGGAAGGGGGACAGACCGATATTGTGCATACTGAACTTTGCACTTTGCATTTTAATCCATCCAATCATAATCCCGATCAAATAGTACTTCAGTCACTCTTTGCCGATGGTTATATTAAGTACAGCATCAAGCCTATTATCGATCTCCAAAGAGATAAAAGCCCCTATCTACAAGTTGTGACTAGCCACGAAGAATTAATTCCAACATCAATCGAGGCAATGACATGGACGATAAATGATTGGGGCTTTGAGGGAACATTGTCTAAGAAAATCCCTTTTCTAATCGCAAGGAACATCAGAAGTTTTATTGATGCCATCGCTAAAAATGCCGGTACTAATGCTGAAACACTGCTAAACGATGCCCTCTTAGCAATCCATCCTGGGGGACCTAAAATTTTAGATCATATCCAGGAGATTCTTCAGCTAAGCTCGGAACAATTACGCTTTAGCCGAAAAATTCTTCAAAATTATGGGAACATTTCATCAGGAACCTTACCACATATGTGGGAAGCTATCTCGAAGGATGAAAGTGTTATCGGCGACACCCTTATATTAGGTCTGGCGTTCGGACCTGGACTAACTATTGCCGGAATCATTCTGAGAAAAAAAACTTTTTAAGGTAACTCTTATGTGGCTATTGGCCTTAATCCCTTTTTGTTTACAAGCTTTGGCAATTGGGTTTGACGAAATCTACTTTCACCTTAGGCGGGGCTTGCCCAAATGGGAGAGAATCGGACATCCTCTTGATACATTTAGCCTGCTGATCTGCTTCATCTTTATACTTTGGATGCCTTTTGATAGCCATACAGTCAAAATCTATATTGGGCTTTCAATATTTTCCTGCTTAATGGTCACGAAAGATGAATTTATCCATAAAGAGCATTGTCCTGGGGCGGAAAACTGGCTGCATGCCTTTCTATTCCTATTACATCCGATCACACTTGCCGTTGCTGGGATGATCTGGCCGATATCCCAAGGAGTTGAAGTGACGCCCTGGATGATGGCTTGGCTTGACAATTCTGAGGCTTTAAAACTCTTTCTAGTAATGCAAACTGCTGCTATTGCCCTATTTTTTTCTTATCAACTCATCTATTGGAATTTCATATGGAAAAACCGGCCCGTGATCAAGTATTGATCAATAATGACTTCTATGAAACTTTACATGATGGCTGGCACACTGCTCAAGACCATCCTATCGCGCTTCTGCGAGCTGAAAATGCTGTCAGAACGCCATGGATAGCCGATGAAATTGGGAAACGTTTCGATGGTGGCGTCGATGTGTTAGATATTGGTTGCGGCGGGGGCCTATTGACCAACTATTTAGCAAAAAAGGGGCAAAATGTCACAGGCATTGACATCTCGCAAAGCAGCATCGATATCGCAAAGCAATATGATGAAACTAAGAAGGTACGTTACCTAAAGGCAAATGCTTACGAGCTTCCCTTCAGCGAGGAATGCTTCGAAGTTGTTTGCGCAATGGATATTTTGGAGCATGTTGAAGATCCCTCAAAACTTATTCAAGAGGCGTCACGTGTGTTGAAACCTGGAGGAGTCTTTTTTTTTCATACCTTTAACCGCAATCTGCTGAGCAAATTTTTAGTGATTAAGGGAATCGATTATTTTGTCAAAAATGCTCCTAAGAACATGCATGTTTATCACCTTTTTATTAAACCTGTAGAAATTATAAAATTAAATCAAAAGGCCGGATTAACCGTTGAAATGCTAATTGGCTTAGCTCCCACTATATGGCACAGTGCTTTTTGGAAGCTGGTATTTACACGCAAAGTCCCAAAAGACTTTAGTTTTCATTTCACCAAAAGCTTACTGACAGGATACTGCGGGATTGCGGTAAAAGACTAGTACACTATCAAGGTAGACTAGATGTCTTTTATGCCGGTGTGCATT
>JACCVN010000630.1 GCA_013698165.1 Parachlamydiaceae bacterium
AAAGGATAAGAGATCGCGCAAAACTATGCGTGAAAAGGTTTTACACAAAGAGAATTACTATGATATCCAAGTGACTGATAATGAATGCTTTGCTTAGCTTGATGCGTATGCCGCATTCGCGGCTAGGGTGTTCATTTTGTGAAGTTTTTGGACTCATTTCTTCATGTGGTTTATCGTGTAATAACAATGGAAATTATTAACTTAGATGTTTGTGATTTTATCACGATATTTACTACATAAAAACAACACCCTAGCCACACGGGTAATGATAAGGCTTATGCGTGTGGCTATATGCTTCACCGCATTCGCGGCTGTGGTTAATCAAAAGAATTATTGGAATTTTTCTTTTCCAATTAAGGCGTCAAATTCGTAATTTTGGCGGAGGATAAGTTTGCCGGAATCATCGTATTTTTTTAGTTCTCCGTGCCGCTTACCTAATTTATGTTCTGATTCAAAGTTAAGAATGCCATTTTCGTTCCAGAAGCGCATCGGCCCATCCAAGAGACCTGTCTTGTAAGTTTTTAAAGAGGCAATTTGGCCATTTGGGTAGTAGTTTTTTTCTTCACCTTCAGGAGTATCGTTGATAAAAAAAGCTTGTTTAGCAATTTTACCGTCTGAGAAATACTCATATACAAAGCCATTTTGATTGTCATTTGAAAACGAAGCTGTGATTTTTATATTTCCATTGTCTTGATATAGGTAGGCATTACCTTCTTTTTTTCCATTTAAATAGGTCGTACTGGCGATCTTTATTCCACTTTCATTGTATTCCGTAGCTTCACCATGGAGAACTCCATTTAGATAGTGCGCTTCGAAGGCTTTAACCTTCCCATTGGTTTCATGTTCCGGATAATAAATCTCGTTTAAGCCATGTAAAAGGCCCTTGTGGTAGTGGTAAATGATCTCTCTGCTATCCATTTGTCTGCGATAGTAACTGCCCTCCAGATTGCCATTTTGATAGTGGCATTGTTCAATAATCGTTCCATCGGGGCTCCAAGCAGTTTTTTCGCCATGAAGCTGTCCATTTTTGTAAGAAATGTCTGTTTTTTTGGTTCCTGAAACATAGTAGCTTCTTTGAGGGCCTTCGAGTAAACCTTCAGAAAAAGTGACCTCTTTGGCAATTTGACCGGTCAGAAAAAAATCTTGGTGTATACCGATAGGAATGCCATTATGGAAGTTTTTATTTTCACAGGGGTTGCCATTTTTATACCAGCTTTGATAGAGACCGTGAATTTTTCCATTAGCATACTGAGTTTTACTCTTTAGAACTTCTTTAGAATACCATTTACTGCTTGTCCCTTCGGAAATGCCTAAAAGAAATGATCTTTTAAGCGTTAAATGGCCATCGGCATTCCATTTTTGTTCAAGACCATCTTTAAGGCCATTTTTGTAAGCGCAAGAATGTTTTAATTGTCCATTTTCATGCCAGCTTTGGTAGGGTCCATGAAGCTTATTCAAGGTATATAAAGCTTCAATCTCACGACTGCCGTTAGGATGCCAACCAAGGTATTCGCCTTCCAGATTGCCTTCAACAAAATTAACTTTGCGAGCAAGTTGGCCATTGGGGTGCCACTGCTCCAGCAAACCATTTCTTATTCCATTGGAATAATTGGCTTCGATCTTTTTCTCTTTGGATGGATAAAATTCACGTTGAGTACCATGAAATTGGCCTTTCGAGTAGCGGTATTCTTTGCTCAAAAAACTTTCGTTCAACGTATCGATTTGTTCTTGAGGGGTATCTGCCAATGCCCATTCTTTATAGGTGCCATGCAATAACCCTTGGTCCAGTGAATATTCGCGCTTGAGCTGGCCTTCAAAGTCGAATTCTTTAATTGGTCCTGCCAGATCCCCTTGAAGGCTATAATTGGCAATCTTTTCCGGACGCCCATTTGCGTGGGGTTTTGTATGTTTGCCGATAGGCATTCCTGAGGAAAATTCACCGCTGCCAATGATCGTTTCATTTTCATCAAAATAAGTTTCTTGGCCCTGCTTGAGTCCATTTATATAGGTCGCCTGATAGCTTTTTTTGCCGTTTTGGTGATATTTGATATGATGCCCAATCGGTTGGTTGTAGCGAAAGTCACCCAGTTCCATGATTTTTTCTTTTGGATAATATGTCGTGATGGCTGGAGCCTCTTTGGATCCATGCAAGAGGCTTTTGGAGTAATTTTTTTTTGATTTTAGATTGCCGTTCTCATACCATTCCAAGGATTCCCCTTCGATTCCCCCATCACTATAGACTGCTTTAAAAGCATTTGTCCCATCTTCATAAAATCTCTCTTGGGGTCCATTCAAAATGCCATTTGTGTAATTGCTGTTGGAGGCGATTTTTCCATTTTCGTGATAACATAGCGCTTCGCCTTGCAGTATTCCGTCTTGCATTGATGAAAGAGCTTTAAGATTTCCGTTAGGATAATATGTCTTCATTTGACCTTGAAGCAGACCTTCACCATAAAATAGGATAGCTTCAATCCCTCCTTTAGATCCATAAATGAGGGTTGGTCCATGAAGCGCTGTAGACCCATCAGATAAGGTGGTAAGGTCTGATTCACGGATTAAAGATCCATCTTCGTTATATTTTTTTATCTGCACTGGAGCGGACACTGTTCCATTAGGAAGAGGTTCGGAGAAAAGAAGACTCTTGTGCATTCCATTTGGATGACGTTCAATGACTTTGACTTGCCAGTTGGGCTCTCTTTGCCTCTGTTGAGTGGGGACTATAACTTGGGCTTCTATGATCAAATGAGGGATAAGACAAAGAATCAAAACATAAGGTTTTAAAGACATATATTAACCAAGGATAAATGCATTATTGGAAGTTCACAAAATGATATCATATTCGCGGGCTATCTTAAAGGGGGAAATTTCTACTAGAGTGTGGGTATAAACTACGGAAGCTCGCCATCAATAAATGGCGAGCTTGTTAAAGTCGAGATTGTTACATCATGTTTTTCAATAGGTCTCCCCGATTTCTAAGCAGTTGTAACGCTGCATTTGAATAGGACCCAATGACGCCATCAAGGCTTGATGCACCTTCAGTTTCAATATTTTGTCCAAAAGCATCGCTGTTATTATGGATAACAAGGGCCCATTCTGAACCTGGTACAAGGCTGTCAAAGTGATTATTTGGGAAGAAAGTGGCTTTTGGTAAGACATTGACTGTTGGAAAAACATTTTTCAAAAGTTGTGTCGCCCCTTGGTCATTATAATCATTAAAACTGATAGCTTTTAGATTGTTAAATTGTGATTCTTGAGCAAGTTTTTTGAATGCAAGAATTTGGAGTCGGTTAAGTAGATCAACATTTTCTGTTCCGAATTGTTTTGCAAATATTGCCGGAGGATCGATTGTGTAGACATATCCCTGAGGCAAGGCCTGTTCTAAAGCGCTAAATTCATTGCGCATTTGATGCAAATAGATGTTCCACAATGCTTCCAAAGAAATGGTATGGCTGTTTAATTTAAGATATGCATCTTTCATGCAGGCATTAAGATTTAAGGAATCTCCTTTGTAATTGATCAATTCTTCCAAAGCTTTGAGGGTTTGTGCTTTTGACATCGTTATATCTTGTACCTCATGGAGAGCAGGCAAGCGATGGTCGGCAGTCAAATGATGGACCATATGTTTTTGCAATGAATTTTCATAAGCCTGAAAATTTTTTGCAGGGATCTTTTGACTTTGATTGTTTTTATTGATCAGAGGGCGGAAATTGTTCGGTAACTCTTGTCCTTCAATCGCATTTGGTTTGATTTCCACAAGCTTCATAGTCACTTCACTTTCGTCATTACATTCAAAATCCGGTTGAATGTTAGTACTGAGGATGACATTTCTGCCTTTGCCATTTAGCGGGGCAATACTATGTGTTTTTGTAAAGGTGTAATCCCCACTCATGGTAATTGGACATATTGCTGTCAAAAAGGAATGTAGAGCTCCTTCCATATTAGTAATAAGATCGCCTTTCTCGTACTTAACACCAGTGGCTGAATCCTTTTTGTTTCTCATTAGGTGCTCAACCATTAATTTTGGCACAAACTCACTTTTAGAAATGATGACTGGATTGAATGGAGAACTAAATGGCCACCATCCGGAGTTTTTTGACTCAGTAAAATCTTCTCGCGTCACAATTCCTTTGAGAGGAATGAGATTGCTAGAATTGACCTTTTGAAATGCCGCTTTATCACTAGTACTCAGCGGTAGAGGAACTGTCTTAAGCTTTCCTACAATTGCTTGGCTATCTACATTTTCACCGGAAGTTGATTTCGTAACATTTTTAGTTAAGAGCGATTTGGATTGGTGAAGAGCGCTGAAATGAAGCACCAAAAATCTTTCAAATAGAGAAGCAATCTGGGAAATGATGGGTAAAAATTGAGTGGCGCAAATGATCACATGTACGGTTCTTTTTCCTAAACTTCCGGTTTGGGCTTCTTTAGCGTGCTCTATGAAGTTACCCCATAGCCAAGGGTTGACTTGAGAATAGTCTTTTAAAGCGTAATCAAAGATAGGCATCTTTTTCTCCTAATTAATTATTATATTTTCTGGTTATTAAAGTTTAGTCTAAAAAAATCATA
>JACCVN010000632.1 GCA_013698165.1 Parachlamydiaceae bacterium
CCGTAAGGCCTAGGTATTTAAGAATTAGCATGTTAGCCCTGTAGGGGCGGCAGAAGAGGTTTTTAACTTATGGTTCTGTCGGGGCCTTGCCCCTAAACAAGCAAAAAGTCCTAAAGTCGAGTCTGTGGGCTCTGTGGTAGTATAACTGCGTGACGTTTATAGACACTCAAATTTGTTAGGAAAGTAATAATCTAAAACCAAAAGAAGAACCCTCTAACGGTTTACTGAGTCTCCTTAACTTGGCATAGCTGGACCTTTTTAGGCGGACAAATTGATTGGAGCAATGTCAAAAGCTCCTCTGGTGGCTTTTCAGTTTAAAGAATATTGCTACCACAGAGCCCACAGAGAACCACAGAGAGAGAGGGCGTTTTGCACGTTTCTGCCTATGTTGTTGACGTTGAATATTTTAGCGGCAGTAATCTACACTCCGTGTTGCTAAAAAAGATCCAACATCAACAACATGGGCTGAAGCCCTCAAACGCTCTCTCTCCCCCCCTCTCTCTCTCTCTCTCTGCGTCCTATGTGGGCTCTATAGTAGTAAAACTGCGTGACGTCCATAGACACTCAAGTTTTTTAGGAAAGCAAAATTAAAGTAACTAAAACTAGGGCATGGTTTAGTCCCCTCTCTTTTTGTCCAGCTCCTTCCAAAAACAGCATGCTTTCTGCACCCGAATTTTCTTATTGCTATCAATTAAGAGTGAAGGTATTCTAAGTGCGAGTTGTAAAAGCTAGTGGCGGCTTTGCGTCAGTGCTTTTGCCGGAATTTAGCTTTCTGTGTAACCTCCTAAGCTTTAAGAAGCTTGCAAGTGAATACAGAAAACCAAATTTAGGCAAAATTCTCAAAAAACCGTGCTAAAAAGTTACAACTCCCTCAGGGAGAAAATTTTCATCGATATTAGGGGGCGAAAGTGAACAAGGATAAAAACGAAAAGGCATATGCGATTATCGCTTCAGGCGGAAAGCAATATTTCGTTCGAGAAGGCGACACAGTCGAAGTAGAACTACTGGATATAGAGCAAGGCGCTCAAGTAGAATTTCCTGTGCTGTTTTTCAATGATGGCTCAAAAGCTACGGTGGGTGCACCTAGCGTTAGCGGCATCTTTTGTGTGGCAGAATTTCTAGACACCACAAAAGGACCAAAAATTTCAAGCGTAAAATACAAGCGTAGCCACCATCAGTACAGAAAATTCGGGCATCGCCAACAGTATTCGCTTTTAAAGATTAAAACGATCGGCGACAAAAAAGAGACTAGCAAGAAGCATTAAGGAGTTGAGTTACCATGGCACATAAGAAAGGACAGGGATCGACACGCAACGGGCGCGATTCACACTCAAAACGTCTTGGCATTAAGGTCGGTTGCGGCGAACTAGTGACTGCAGGCAGCATCCTCGTTAGACAAAGAGGAACAAAATGGCATCCAGGGAAAAATGTTGGCCGCGGGACTGACGACACTCTCTTTGCTTTAGCTGATGGAGTTGTAGGATTTCGCAAAACAGACAAGACAACAGTATCCATACTAGCTGGCGTATAGCTTACAGTTAGTTAGTAGCGATTATTTCGACTTCGAACAAATTTTTAGTATGCTGCGATAGGCCACCTATCGCAGCGGCCTTCAGAACGAGACCTTTATTTCGTTGCCCAACGCGGCGTCAGGTATGTACTCATCTCAGGCAATAACCGCTTTTAAACGGTGCCAGGGCACAGGGTTTGAAACTTTCGTGCCATCTAGATGAGTATACTTTTTCCGATATAAATATTGATCCGTATGCAGAGCCCAAAACCGGTTCGACTCTATAGAGAGTTGTACACTTTAGTGTACTAGTACACTGTTAAGGTAGAATTTTCAACTATTTCTAGCGTGAAAGTTCCCGTGGTGTGTCGATCGTAAAAGGGGTTGTATTAGTAAATACAGCCCCTTTTACGATCGGCAAACCACGGGGCTTTGACGCAGAAATAGTCGAAAATACTACCTTAACAGTGTACTAGACCGTAATTGTATTTTTACTTTTTTTTAGAATGATTTTATGTTTACAGATCGTGTGACCATTCACATTGTAGCTGGTAAAGGCGGAAACGGCGTCGTTGCTTGGCGAAGAGAAAAATTTATTCCTAAAGGTGGACCTTCCGGCGGCAACGGCGGTAAAGGGGGCTCAATCACTCTTAAGGCTGACTCACAGGTCTATTCATTAGAATGGTACCGTAACCGACGTCATCTAAAAGCAGGTAATGGGATGCCCGGCGGAGATTCCGAACGCCAAGGACGCAGTGGCGAGGATCTCATTTTAAAAGTTCCTTGCGGAACATTGGTTAAAGATGTCACTACCGGCGAAATTTTACACGATCTTACTGTACATGGTCAAAAGGTTGTTCTATGTGCCGGAGGTATTGGCGGCAAAGGCAACGTTTGTTTTAAAACCCCTACGAATCGGGCTCCCAATATATGCACCCCCGGTCGCGAAGGTGAAGTTGCAGATGTTGAACTTGAACTAAAGCTTATTGCAGATATCGGCCTTGTCGGCTTTCCAAATGCAGGTAAGTCTACATTGATTTCAGCCTTAGCAGATGTTAGAGTAAAGATTGCCCCCTATCCCTTTACGACATTGACACCAAATCTTGGGTTTATCCAAAAAGAAGACTATACACGTGTGTTTATTGCTGATATTCCGGGAATTATTGAAGGTGCTCACCGCAACAGAGGCCTTGGCTTCGAATTTTTGCGTCATATTGAACGCACCAAGTTATTGCTTTTTGTTTTGGATGCCTCAGGCATAGATGGTCGTACTCCGGCAGAAGATTACAGGGTTTTACGTGCCGAACTCAAAGCTTATAACGAAGAACTTCTTGAGCGCCCCTATCTTGTTATTCTCAACAAAATTGACTCTGACGATGCTCCGGTATTTCTTGATGACTTTTCCACTGAATGTACTGTCGATGCTGATAAACTATACAAAATTTCTGCCAAAAATGGCGATGGAATCCCCGCTTTACTGCGAGC
>JACCVN010000633.1 GCA_013698165.1 Parachlamydiaceae bacterium
AAATTCGGCATCCGAGTGCCGATTTACGTTTAAGTTTTTAAGGATATCCCATGTTTGCAGAAATCAAAAAAGAAAGTTTCGATGAAAGAGAAGTGCGCATCCTAAAACTCTGGGAAGAGAAAAAAACTTTTCAGCGCTCTGTCGAAAATCGTCGTGACCGTCCGCTCTTTTCCTTTTACGATGGTCCTCCGTTTGCTACGGGACTTCCTCACTATGGCCACTATTTAGCTGGCACGATCAAAGACGTTATTTTGCGTTATAAAACCATGCGTAATTTCTGTGTTCCTCGTCGTTTTGGCTGGGATTGTCATGGCCTACCGATTGAAAATGAAATTGAAAAAGCCTTTAATTTGACCGGTGCTGCTTCTATTGAAGAGTTTGGCGTCGCCAATTTCAATGAAGAATGCCGCAATATTGTTTTGCGCTATACAAATGAATGGCGTTCATTGGTGACAAGAATGGGCCGTTGGGTTGATTTCGATAATATCTATCGCACAATGGACCGCAATTTTATGGAATCGGTGTGGTGGGTATTGGGGCAGCTATATTCCAAGGGACTGGTCTACGAAGGTTATAAAGTGATGCCCTATTCTGCTAAATTAGGCACTCCACTTTCTAATTTTGAGGCAGGTGAAAACTACAAGGATGTCGATGATCCATCCCTGACAGTCTCTTTCGAGCTGCTTGACGAGCCCGGAACATCGGTGCTTGCCTGGACAACAACTCCGTGGACGCTGATCTCCAATTTGGCCCTAATGATTGGTCCCGAAATAGAATATGTGAAGATTCGTGATCTTGCTTCTGGCCGCTTTTACATACTCGCTAAAACCAGACTTGGAAGTTATTACAAAACTCCTGAGGAATATGAAATCGCAGAAAGTTTGAGTGCTAAATCTTTAGAAGGTCGACGCTACAGACCTCTATTTCCCCATTTTGCCGATCGTGCTGCCAAGGGGGCTTTTCGCATAATTTTGGAAGAGGCAGTTTCTACAGAAGATGGTACAGGAGTTGTCCATTCTGCTCCGGCTTTTGGCGAGCTTGACTTTTATGCTTGCCGCCGGGAAAACATCGAGCTTGTATGCCCTGTCGATGGCAATGGTCAATTTACTGCTGAAGTTCCGGAGTATCTGGGGCTTTTTGTCAAGGATGCGGATAAAGACATTATCAGGCATTTAAAAAAGGAAAATCACGTTTTCCTTCATTCCACCCTGCACCACCGCTATCCCTTTTGCTGGCGTTCAGATACGCCTTTGATTTATAAGGCTGTAACCACATGGTTTGTGGCTGTTGAGAAGATCAAAGAGCAGCTATTAGAATCAAACAAACAGATCCATTGGACCCCTGGGCATATTAAATTTGGTCGATTTGGCAAATGGCTGGAAGGTGCACGTGATTGGGCGATCAGCCGCAATCGCTATTGGGGGACTCCAATACCTATCTGGCGAGCCGAAGATGGAGATATCTTGATCATCAGCAGCATTGCAGAACTTGAGGAAGCCACAGGTCAGAAAGTTGATGATTTGCATCGTCATTTTATCGATGATCTGACAATCAATAAAAATGGAAAAACCTATAAGCGCATTCCTGAAGTATTTGACTGCTGGTTTGAATCTGGATCGATGCCCTACGCTCAAAATCATTATCCCTTTGAAAATAAAGAGCTGTTTGAAAATACCTATCCTGCAGACTTTATTGGAGAAGGCCTTGACCAAACCCGTGGATGGTTTTATACGCTCACGATCCTGTCGACCGCCTTATTTAACAAGCCGGCTTTTAAAAATGTCATCGTTAATGGCTTGGTTTTAGCTGCAGATGGCGCTAAGATGTCTAAACGTCTGAGAAATTATCCTGATCCAAGCATTGTTGTAAATAAGTTTGGTGCAGACGCTGTCCGCCTTTACATGATGCACAGCCCGGCTGTCAGAGGCGATGATCTCTGCTTCTTAGAGAGCGGTGTAGAGCTAATTGTACGTCAGATACTCATCCCATTTTGGAATGCCTACAGCTTTTTCATCACTTACGCACGCATTTACGATTGGCAGCCGCCCGAAAAATTTTCTAAACCTGAAGCAGTCATTGACCGCTGGGCCCTTTCTCTTTTGAATAAGTTGACTAAGGAAGTTCAGGAGGGCATGGATGATTATGATTTGAGTAGATCTGTCGAGCCTTTTGTCGGTTTCGTCGATCAGTTGACCAATTGGTATATTCGACGTACCCGCCGTCGGTTTTGGGATGAAAAACCATCGAAAAGTAGAGATGATGCTTTTGAAACGCTTTATCAAGTGTTAATCACTCTCAGTAAGATTGCGGCGCCATTTATCCCTTTCCTTTCCGAAGCGATCTATCAAAATATGTGCAATCAAAGCATGCCTGATTCAGTGCATCTTTGTACTTATCCTGACTATCAGGAAGATAGTCGCAACATACATTTAGAAGAAGTCATGGCAGCTGTTCAAGAAATTGTTAGCCTAGGTCACGGCTTGCGTAAAGAGCACAAGCTTAAAGTGCGTCAACCGCTAGGTAAAGCTTTTATCGCCTCGGCGGATCCTCGCATGCTAGCATTCCTTGAAGAGCAGCAGCACTTAATTGCCGATGAGCTTAATGTTAAGAATATCGAGTTCACACAAGATGAACATCAATTTGTTAGTCTGAAAGCTAAGCCTAATTTCCGCGTTCTTGGTAAAAAAGTCGGCAAGCTCATGAAAGCTGCCCAAGTAGCAATAGATGCTCTTGGCCAAGGGGAGTTGGAGCAGTTGCTCAATGGGCAATCGATCACTCTCAAGCTTGAGGGGGAGAGCATTGAATTGACTCCTGAAGATCTTGCTGTTGAGCGTACAGTCCACGGCGACTTAATCGCTGCAAATAAAGGAGCAGTCACGATTGCTTTAGACACCACTTTGGATGAGGAGTTGCTGCTGGAAGGTTTTGCCCGCGAATTGGTGAACAAAATCAACACTATGCGCAGGGACGAAGGTTATGCTGTTTCAGACCGTATTAAAGTTGCCTTAGAGACTACTGAACGGGTTCAGGAAAGCTTTGTGCGCCATCGCAGTTATATTTGTGAAGAGGTCCTTGCTGTCGATGTGGTCTTTGCGCCTACAGATGGCACTGAATGGGACCTTAATGGGGAACCAGCAAAGATCGCTATTAGCAAGAAAGACTAAAAGTTATAAGGGCATATTGCCACCTAATGGCTTTTTATTCATCATCCTTTGTTATAAGTAACGATTATCCTTTTGTCCTCTGTCTCGACTTTAGGACTTTTAGCTGTAAAGTGAACAGAGGACAAATTGAATGGAGCGAAGTCAAAAAGATCTTCGTAATACTTTGTTCTAAGCCGCGAATGCGGCGACAGCATGTAGCCACACGCGTAA
>JACCVN010000634.1 GCA_013698165.1 Parachlamydiaceae bacterium
AATGATTTTAATATGTTTGGTCGTGTTTTTAAAGTGATTGCGCAGGCTGAGCCGGATTCTCGTGCACGCATTACTGATATTGATGAGATCTTTGTGCGTTCTTCGACAGGCATTATGGTCCCTTTGAAGTCAATTATGAAAGTCAGCTTCAGTAAAGGTCCTATAACAATCTCCAGATTTAACGGTTTCCTTTCCGCCGCTATCAATGGTGATTATTCACCGGGATATAGCTCCGGACAAGCGATGGCTGCCATTGAACTATTGGCAAAAGAAAATCTTCCACCTGGAATGACAATCGCCTGGAGTGGACGCTCATATCAGGAGACCATGACAAGTGGCGCAGCCTCACAAATGGTAATCGCTGGACTTATAATGGTTTTTCTAATTCTTGCGGCGTTATACGAGAGATGGTCATTACCCATTGCTGTTCTGCTCACAGTGCCATTTGGAGCATTTGGAGCTATTTTATCAATATGGATGACTGGAGTTGCCAACGATATATACTTCCAGATTGGGTTGATCACTTTAATTGCCTTGGCGGCTAAAAACGCGATATTGATTATTGAATTTGCTCTGCAAAGACATGACGAGGGGGCATCAATTATTGAAGCTGCTACAGAGTCTGCCAGAATGCGATTTAGAGCTATTTTAATGACCTCGCTGACGTTCATCTTTGGAGTGGTGCCTCTGGTATTTGCGAGCGGTGCAGGGGCAGCCAGCCGTCAATCAGTAGGTACTGGAGTGATGGGAGGCATGATTGCTGCTACAGTTTTTGCCGTGCTCTTTGTGCCCTTTTTCTTTAAAATTATCCAGCAGCTAGCTGAGCGAAAAAAATAGTGGCTTTTATGAATTACGTCATTCTCTTCTTGTTGCTCTTCATTAGCTCTTGCAACATGGCGCCTAAGACAAAACAACTCGATATCCCGATGCCTGAAGGCTGGCGTATGAATAACAATGAACCTTCACCTTTTATTGAATTAAATGACGCTGCTGCATTCGCCAATGTATTATGGTGGGAACAGTTTCATGATCCTGTGTTGAACGATTTGATTTCTGAAGCCTTAGAAAACAATAAAGAGCTGGCCGTGGCGGCATGGCGTGTTTCAGAATTCGCTGCGCTCTTTAGATTTGTCTATGGGAATCTGTATCCACAGGTTACCGCGGATGGATTTTATAACCGTCGATACTCTTCAATAGCTCAAAATCCTTTGCCTCCAGGAGCCAGCCGCTATTCCAATACCTATTCTCTTTCTCTTAATGGCTTTTTTCAAATAGATGTGTGGGGTCGTTTGCTTAATCAAAGCAGCGCTGCCTTCCATGAATTTTTGGCACAGGATGATGCTCGTCGATTTGTGGTCATCACAGTGATGAGCTCTGTGGCTAGCAGCTATATTCAGCTTCGAAAATATGATAAACAGCTTGTGATCGCTAAAAAAACCCTGGATTCGCGCAACAAAGCTCTTGAGCTGGCTAAAATTAGATATGACAATGGATATACTTCTGAACTGGAGGTCAAGCAGGCTGAATCCGCAGTGACTGGGGCCGACGCTGAAATTACCCGATTAAAAATCCTTGATGCGCAAGAAGAGAATTTATTGAGCATCTTAATCGGGCGCAATCCCGGGCCGATACTGCGTGGAAGGGATATCGATGATCTTTATATGCCACCTAGGATTCCTGTAGGCCTGCCTTCGTCACTCCTTGGACAAAGGCCTGACATTCTTCAGGCAGAGCAAAAACTGATCGGCTCCGATGCGCTCATTGGAGCCGCACGAGCGGCATTTTTCCCGGAGATCAGTCTCACCGGGATGCTTGGGACTATTTCACCGGTATTTAGCAAATTATTTACTAATGATGCTGCCACATGGAACTATGGAGGCTCGTTCTTTCAAACAGTTTTTGATGGAGGAAGGCTAAGTGCTCAACTCGATGCAGCTGAAGCGGTCAAGTGGCAAGCTTTTTATAATTATGAGCAGGTAATTCAAAATGCTTTTAGAGAAGTCAATGATTCTCTTATTGCTCATCAACTCTCTCAGGAACTTCTTGTTATTGAAAAAAATCGCATGAAGATTTTTCAAGAATACCTAGAGCTGGCACGTCTGCAGTACACAAATGGACAGGTCGATTACCTAAACGTACTGGATGCTGAACGCAATTTATTTGATTCTGAGTTGAAAGTTGTGCAGGCGGAAAGTGACACTTTCCTTTCTCTGATCAATCTCTATACAGCTTTGGGCGGAGGATGGGTAGTAGATTATTCTAACAAATCAAATGAGTCAGAACCAATCACTGAGTGTTGCTTGGAGTGAAATCATTCTATCGTGAATTAACTACAAAAAAGAGAAGACCATAACCATGACAAGGGTTCTTCTTTTTTATTAGCCGAGGTTTGATAGTTTGAGTAATGCATACAAATCTTAGACCTTTATTCGATTAGGAAGCGAAGGTCATCGATTGAGAGGTTAAGTTTGCCGAGATCGTCGTCGATGATGCTATCGATCATCGATTTTTTTGATTCTTTCAATCTCATAATTTTTTCTTCGACGCTTTCAAGGACCACATATCGTTTAGCAATGACCGTCGACTTTCTGCCGATGCGATGGGCACGATCAATAGCTTGATTTTCGGCAGCAACATTCCACCAAGGATCGTACAAGAAGACATAATCAGCCACGGTCAAATTAAGACCGATTCCACCGGCTTTTAAGCTGATAAGGAATATAGGAATATTTGTATCTTCTTGAAATTGTGTGACAATCTTTTCGCGATTTTGCGTACTTCCATCAAGATAAACATATTGCCAACCTCTAGCCCTGACCTCTTTGGCGATCAAAGAAAGCATGCTTGTGAATTGACTGTAGACAAGAATTTTGGATCCTTCTGACACAGCAGTTTCCAAATCTTCCATAAGTAGATCAAGCTTTGCAGAGGGCAAAGGAGTTTCAGACTGCGGCAAGGCTAGAATCGGATGGCAGCAGATCTGCCGCAATCTTAATATCGCTTCTAAAACTTCCATGCGATGCTTTGCCATCCCATCGACTTCAACTTTTTTAAACAAATTCCCTTTAAATCCTGCCAAGAAGTCCTCATAGACCTGCCGTTGCTCTGTAGACATTTCTACCCACACCACCTGTTCGATCTTTTCCGGAAGATCTTTTGCAACTTCTTCTTTTTTGCGGCGCAGGAAAAAGGGCATAATCTTTCGTCGTATTTTTTGCAGATGGCGCGGATCCAAACTACCTGCGGCCACATCGGCAGTAAATTGCTGCTCATCATCGAATAATTCGGGGATTAAAAAGCGAAAATGCGACCACATTTCGCCAAGATGATTTTCCACAGGGGTGCCACTCAGGGACAAACGAAAGCGCGAATTTAACTTATATATTGTCTGTGCGGTTTGGGTGCGTGAATTTTTAATGACCTGGGCTTCATCCAGTACAATACACTCATAAAAGATCTGTTGAAATAGAGTCAGATCAAGTCTTAAGGTAGTATAAGAAGTGAGAATGATCTTTGAACTTTTTAATTTGGAAATATCCCTTGTGCGATCAGGACCATGCTGTACGAAGATGGGCCAACCCGGTAAAAATTTTTCAATCTCTCTCTTCCAATTAAATATCAATGAAGTCGGCAGGACAAGGAGAACTGGATGTGCCACCTCAATCTGTGAGAGGAATGCCAGGACTTGTACGGTTTTTCCAAGTCCCATGTCATCAGCCAGAAGGCCATGAAAGTGATGTTCATATAGGAATGCTAACCAATTCACTCCCACTTGCTGATAAGGACGCAATGTCCCGGAAAACGATGTGCCGGGTAGACGTTCGTTGATACCTTGGAAAGATAATAGCTTTTCTTTTAAATCTAGAAAAGAGCTGTCGCATTGAATACTTTTGTCCATTTCCAATGCTGCTGCAAGAGTTCCAAAACGATTCCTATTCACCTTGATGCCATCATGCACAATCTCACCGTCTTCAATAGCCATTGAAATGGCTTCACTAATGGACTGAGTTGGCAATAATCCCACAGCTCCGGCTCCTAGCACAACAAAGCGATCACGTCGATTAAAGGCCCCCACAACATTTTGTATGTCGGCTTCATGATCTCCGTATTGGATCTTTCCCTTTACTAAGAAGGCTTCCATTTGGGTATCGATAGCTACTGAGCTTTCAGTTTGACGGCATATAGATCTGCCCTGAGAGTCCTCGATCTTCCAACCTACTTCTAAAAGGAACGTGAGGCTTTTCGCAACTTTATCGATTGGACAGTAATAATGCGTAGAGCTGACATTCTTATGAATAAAATCAGTTTCAAGCAAATCCTGCTCCCATTGCTTTTCTGCTTTGAGATCTCTTTTAAGAATCGATTTCCCTTTAGCATCTTTGATCCAAACAGTAGCATCCTCTAGCCGTACTCTAAATGCCTCTTCATTGGATGGTTGCGAATACTCCATCCAGAGATCGGCAAAAGCTCCCATGCGGTCATGCAGGACTAGCAGAGGAAAAACAGCGGGAAGTTTTTCAATTTTATCGACTTTTTCGCCTTTAAATATTAGCTTTGGGGCATCTTCATCACTATCTGAACCGATCCCATAATTTTCCCGAAGCTTCTTTAAATCGATTGTTGCTGGAGAGATGAAAGCTTGAGAGAGCTCCTTCCAGGAAATGTCTGTTGTAATAAACTTTAATGAAATCCCTTTGATGAAGTAATGGGGAGGCCCCCCAGAAATGAAATCACAATCAGTTAGAGCGAAATCTTGATCACCTTGTTTTATGCGGCCAGAAATAGTTGTGTGATTATCCGGAGTTGTTTCAATGAGATAATAGAACTCGCATTTTCCATAGAAATCACAGGCTAAACCTTTGCCATTGAATTCCAGAAGACCGCTAGCTGCAAGAAGTTTCAATGCTGCCAGGGTTTGAGGATAGGCAACATGAAAAGTTGAGATGGCAGTATCTGGCGAGATAGGTTTAAGACCCGTTTTTTTGCGAAAATTGATCTCTTGTTGAACAAGAAATTGAAGGGCTTCTTTTCCTTTTATGAGTCGGCCAACAGCAGCAAGAGTTAATGGTAAAGAACTTAAAATCGCCAGTGTGCCGGCAGAGAAAGATTCATGTTGGTCAATTTTTAACCGGAATGCAATAGTCATCTGAACTTTAATAATGGTAATTGAGGGATGCTTTTGCCCAAACTATACTTGACAGTGTACTAGTACACTGTCAAGGTAGAATTTTCGATTATTTCTAGCGTGAAAGCTCCCGTGGTTTGTCGATCGTAAAAGGGGTTGTATTAGTTAATACAGCCC
>JACCVN010000120.1 GCA_013698165.1 Parachlamydiaceae bacterium
ATCATAAACTAGGCCGTTTAGGTTCTTCCCTCTAGGAAGTACTCATTTGCGCGATGAGCCTTAATTCCCCTATCTCAAATGGAAATTCCCCAAATTTACTTTCAACATCGATACAAAATGAAGCCAAAGCATCACAAGTCACACTTCATAAAGATGGTGATCGTCTCATAATGAGCGAAAAAAAGGAAATAAAAAGATCTGCACCTAAGCCTCTGCCCAAGCCAAATAGTTCAGCAACAGCCCGATCTTTTAAGGCTTCAGCACCAAATAATTTGGCCAATGGAGTTGTTGCCAAACATGTCTACTCCCCTTTAAAGGATGTTGAGACTAAATTGCCTTGGGGAAAACGCTATTCACCTTCAATATCTGCTCACAAGAGGAGGCAGAAACCTTCAACAGAAACAATTGGAAAATCAAAAATATTACCTACTTTGGTTCAAATCGAAGGTCAAGAAACTAAAGTCTCACAAAAAACAAGCATTTCAAAAGACAAACTCAAAAACAATCTTGAAGATTATAAAAAATTTAAAAAAGAAATAAATAAGATTAATAAATATGCCGCTAAAAATATGAAAGCGCTAACCGACGAAGCAAAGATGAGTGATCAAAAAAGTTTTCATATCACAGGTAACAATGCAAACAACTTTTCAATTAAAGAGAAACACATTTACAAATTAACTGCGAAAGGAAAATATGGCCTTACAATCACTGATAATGGAGAAGTCTTTGTCAACGTTCCGGCAAGCAAATTCGCACAAGGTGGTGAAAAGGAAATTAGTTTTGCAGTAAGACTCTCCAATAGTTTCAGCATTGGTTCAAGATTTAATCCTCTGCATTTGCCAAAAATTAAGAACTCGCAAATCTCCGTTTTTGGTTTATCATTGACAAGTAAGGACAGTATGAAAGAAGCCCTCCGAGATATCAGCGGAGAAGTAAAAGTAATGAACAGTTCTATTCAAAATACTGACCACATTTTAATCCCTAAAGCAATTACTCATATTGTCACCACTAACGAGGAAGGTGTTGAACTCCATAAAACGGGTGTGATTATGCCCTTTTGTGATGGAGGAGACTTAAGAAATAAAGTATTCGACACGAAAAATAAAGCTGGATTAGCAGAATTTAAAGTAATTGCTGAGGGTGTATCAAATGGGCTTGTAGAGCTTCACAAAGCCGGGTTATCACACCGGGACCTCAAACCGGAAAATATGATGATTCATAATGGGGTGGTTAAGATTGCAGATTTTGGAGGCGTTGTAAGTGATCGGGATTTTGAGTATACAATTTCGACAGAAGATTTAAATTCTTTTCTTGAAATGATCGGTAAAAATGGCGAATCAGAATCGATTAGAGAAAAATTCAAAGGCATTGATGGATTGAGGAATAATAATTCATTAAATTCTAAAATCGTATCTGAATTACGGGAATACGCAAAATTACTTAAAGATAAAGAATCCGACCCTAAAATTAAAGCCCTAAGACTTAGAACAAATTCTATAGTGAATAAATACGATGGGAGAGTTGGAAGTCTCCTCTTTGGCTCAGGAACGTCTGCTTATCTCCCCTTGGAATGTGAAATAAAAGCGGACCTTAGCACTCCGAAAGATTCATCTAAGTACAGAGATGTATACTCGCTTGGAGTTAGCTTATTCCAATTGACTCATGAAATCAGCCCAAAAGAAATTGAACTTGAATATAAAAGCCTTATAAAAAACCTTGCAAATGGATATAGTCTTGAAATTATAGATAATAACTATGACGAAGTTGCTACGCTGATAAATGAAAAAGAAAAAGAATTAATTATAGCACAAATTCAAAGCCTTATTAACAATAAGTTAATTTCAAATGATGATAAATTTCAACATTTAAAGGAAAAGGATATAGCTCGCATAAACCAGTTATATAAAGAAGCAACCAAAAGTAGTGCTAATAAAATTACGGACTTTAAAGAATTAAAAGAATGTGCCAAGATGCCGGCATTAAAAAAAATGCTAGATAATTTCAAAAGTGAATCGAAAAATAATCCCCCTTCCGAACCTGTAGATCAGATGATCCTTAAATTGCTAGATGACATCCCGGCAAATCGAGGTAACGCTGAAGAGGCATTAGCAGCCATTAAAAAATTTTAATTGAGTGGTAAAGATGAGTCAAAAGACTTATGACTTCTATTTCTATTAATTCTGCACTTAATATATTGCAATTAATTTTCAGCAGTAAACTTTTGATGAACTCCAAAGGGATTCATCGAGATTTTACAGAAAATGAACCATGATTCAATTCAATTGGATAAGAGTTTTAAAAAACTTTGCAATACAATTTGTAAATCCAAAAATAGCGAGCTCAAAGGCATTCTTCTATCGGCTCTTAGAGCAAAGCCGCAACTTCTAGAAGCTTTGCGCAATGGCAAAGGTAATCAATTTAAGGATTTGTAGGCTGAATTGTAATTGCGGATTGAGATCGCTTTGCGATCTCCGATCTCTAATTCTCTTTCCCCTAAGACGAAAAGGAGTCCTTTCTCAAATGGGTTTATTCGAAGAGGGATTCCACCTGCTACTAGCCAAAGGAACCCAAGCTTGACTTGGCGCACATCCACATTTCCATAGAGCTGCATTCTTTCCCTCTTTAGGAACTCTGGGGAAATTAAATATCCTAATAATCTAGCCAAAACAGCAACGATAATAAGAATAGGAATAATACGCCGATACCATCACAAATGTAAAATCAAATTTTCACCCGAAATAGTGATACTAAGATAATTGAGCTTCTGCTGCCAGAAAAAACGTAGATTCACGATAAAGGACGTAAAGGTCAAAGACAATAACGACTTTATTTTAGGCTTCCATGGAGTCGCAATGTGAGAAGAATCGAATCTCAGTAAATTTTTTAAATTGTCGTGACCCACAAGAATTAAATATTCGTAATGTACATAATTCATATTTATGTTAAAATTTAAACGAGATTTTTTTCTATAATATTTAAAAAAGGATGATATTATGAACATTGTTGTGGATTTTTCTAAAAATGAAGTTCTTCCAAGATTGAATTATTTAGTGGGAGCGCCTATTGCATTAACCTACAGGGCTATTGATATAGCGATCGGAGCAGTAGGAGGACTTGCGGCTATTTGTACACTAGGAATGCATCGAGAGACCACAAATTTTGCTGCTAAGCATCTTTCTAGCTCAAAACATCTTTTATCGACTCCTTATTTTCACCTCCTACGAGTCATCAATCCCAATGCAAAGCTGGATACAAATAAATTATCAATAATGGATTCACGCCTTTTCTCTCGCGTAGGAAGGATTGATGACGCAGCGTATGGATACTCAAGCAGCAATAACTTTCTTGAACGACATGTTTGTTCACGCCTATCATATGCCTTGTTAGCAATTTCTTGCACTATAGAGGGGATTGCAAATGGTCTTATTGGCATACCAACTGTGCTATTTTCAATATTGACGCTTGGAAAATTTTCATCTATCAACAACGTGGCCTATGATTCACTGAGTAAAACATCCGGTACAATTGGAGATCTCTTTTTCTGTGCAATAAAATTGATTAATCCACAAACTAACACAAGTTTACTGTTGTTTTAAATATATTTTTGAGATCAATATTTCTGCATTTATTATGCTGTGATTTGTTTCTTAGTTTACCCACTGTTTGCCCTTGCAGGCAAAGCAGTGGGCTATAGATCTGCCGCCCTCATTGGGCCTTAACTCGCTAACATACAATGTTTAGCGAGTTAACCCAAAATCGAAAAAGACAAAAATCTCTCAAAAATCAGCTGAATTTCGAATTTTTTCACAGCCTCTGCGAGACGCAGCAGGCTACTTTACAAAAAATATGTCGGGGAAAGGTAGCTGAGGCGCCCAAAATCTAATGAGGAGGCCACAACACGAAGAGTTGCAACCGGTACATATTCTGATGACATGCTGCATTTGATCTGCAATGTATGTAAATCGAGCATTAAACCGATATCTGCAGGCAGTACAACAGAAGGTGCCGTTGAGAAGTCTTTGTTCGTATTGGCGAAATCGTTCCGCATTTTTCTGATGACTTCAAGACGGAGGTCCCCCTCGCGTCCGTTAAACTCTGTTAACAGCATAAGCTTTGGAGTGACTTCTTCAAGAAGCGAATAGCATCCATAATATCCCAAAAAATTTTCATTGTATCCAAGTTTTGAATAATCTCTAGGAGTTGTATTACCAAAGCCTGCTAAAAGAAGATCGCACTGGCTGAGATGATGGGCAATCAGCGGCGACCAGCCCATTTTTGAAAGATATCCTATGCGCACATGATCTATAGCATTTGAGAGCTCAAGTCGTATTCCTAATCCAGTAGTGTCTGCTAGATAATTATCATCGTGATTTTTTGTTAAGAAATCAGGGCTCGTACATTGGAAATAATTCAAGGAAATCCCTTCAGCGAGTTCAATTTCTTCTACATCGGGAGAGTCAAGGAACATTTCCAAATTGTGAATAGTATGGCGTGCTTGTTTAAAGCTAGGTTTCAGCATCCCTGCCAGCTCTTGACGAACTTTATGATGAAGATAATAGTGGATGATTTGTAGTTCAGAAGAGGTTTTATTCAGTTGACTGTTGAGCTCTGAAATATTCTTTACGTCTCCATAGGCCTCGGGACTGTTATGGGTGACAATGACAAAATCGATGTCCCCGATACAAAGTCCTTGGTCATGAAATATCTTGATAAACCCTGGTCCAGGATTAATGACAATACCCTTAGCATTCCATCGAATGAAGTGACCACCTAAACTTTTCCGCGATTCTTCTGTCAATAAAGAAGGATTTGTCGCCTCAGAAAATGACCTAAAGGGGTGATTCTCAAAAGCCCAACCATTTAATATGTAAAGATGGTGGTCGGGAAGTGTCTTCCGTTTTTGGGTCTGGTCCAAATATTCCTTGATTTGCTCGGCATGGTTCTTTTGAAACCGTTGGATGCATCTTTCAAGATTTGAATCCGTTTCATGATGATCGATGTGTTTTTGTTTATAAGACTCTGTTTGGATTTCCGCACCCGCAAGTTTTCTAAGTTCATTAAGAGCAATTTGTTGCTGGTCATTTTGTTGATCGCTAGAGAAGTCGGGAGCGATCTCGTTGTACGCATAGAGACGTTCAGTTAATAAGTCGCTGTCAGCAGGATCGGAGCGAACCATTGATGAAAATATATCTGAACTGCTGTTCATCGAAAACTCCATTGATTGATCATTAGACGCGAAAATTAACAGGCTGACTCTATTTTTACATGAAAAACAGTTGTTAAAAAAGCGGAAATTTCATTCAGCCTGCTGCGTCTCACTGTAGCCTGTTGCGTCGCAGCAGGAGTCAAATATTTTCTCGATTGATGATGCCATTGAGAAACCTGATATTTTGTTCATGCATAGTTTTACCTGAAGGATCAACCAATTTTTCTGCGATATATTCCTTCAAGTTCGAAGTTGTCTGGTAACGTAGCTCAGGGCTCTCTGTTTCTGCAATGCTAAAGATAAATTCAGCAATTTCTTCGCATGTCTGTCCGCGTGAAACGGTGAACATCCCGCGGATCCCATTGGATATTTTTTGATAGAACTCAACATCACAAGCTCGAAAGCCTATAAGACAATGTTTACCCCAGTCATTCCTGACAAAGCCGGGTTCTATTATTGAAACTTTAATATTCCAATTTGAAAGCGTGGCTGCTAAAGATTCGCTCAAACCTTCCAAAGCATATTTCGAAGCTGAATAGATTCCAAGTCCGGGAAGTGAATTCACGCCCACACAGCCGCTAATATTCAAGATTTGTCCGGAGACTTGCTTTCTCATTGCAGGAAGGACGGCTTGTGTAAGCCGCAGCACCCCAAAAAAATTGACGTCAAATAGTTTTTGAGCCTCTTCAATTGTCACGCATTCATCTGCGCCAATAATTCCATAGCCGGCATTATTAATTAGCAGATCGATCCTTCCATCTTCATTCAGAATTTTCTCAACAGCTGCTTGCACAAGATTTTCATCCGTAACGTCAAGGTGGACAAGTTTGATGTTATTAATTTGCTTTAATTCATCAGGTATATTTTGACGGCAACCCGCCCATACTTTCCAACCTTTTTCTTGAAAAGCTTTCGCTGTAGATAGTCCGATTCCACTGCTGGCCCCGGAAATCAGCACAACTTTTTGTTCAGCAAAAACTCCTATTGAGGCTAAAAGGAAGGTGAAAATTAATACTGGTAATCTCATCAATTTCATTTTTTTCTCTTTGTGTGTGGAAGCTTTAATTTTAAATTTTAACATGGTTTTATTCCAAAACTCCACAAAATTAACAACCTAGCCGTGAATGCAGATATCGGGATAAAATTACAAACATCTTAGTTAATAATTGCATCGATATATACTCTACTTTGGGAGAGGTGAAGAGACGCATTTAGAACTTTTGCTTCAGTAAAAAATAAGGCCAGCTCCACCCACTGCACGACTTCTCAAATGTACCAAATGCTAATCATCAGCAAAAATCATCGATTGTATTTCAAATCTAAAGCATTCTGCGTTGCAGCGCCAGACGTGGTATTGTCAAAAATCACCCAAGAGGAATCATTTAGGTGTTTAGCAAGTTGATCTAAAAACTCAGCGTTGTATGATGACCAATAGGGTTTTGGCGAACCATGTAGCCGATAATATTTAAAAACTTGTTTTTTATTTGATTCTACCCTGACTGGATCGGCTATGACAAATTCAATATTATATGCCTGTAACATAGTAACCGCTTCTAACTGCGCCCAAGAGATATTACGAGGCTCTAGTACACTGTTAAGGTAGTATTTTCGACTATTTCTGCGTCAAAGCCCCGTGGTTTGCCGATCGTAAAAGGGGCTGTATTTACT